>CAZSBV010000080.1:0-7826 GCA_964605105.1 uncultured Lachnospiraceae bacterium
GATTAATGGATCAGATGGCTTGTTCCGTAGGAAGTTTAGTACATATTGATTTTGCAGATAAAGCCAATCCTATTATTGATCCGGTAAGCTTTGACTTTGCAAAATATGGTTACAGTTTATGTATTACAGATACCAAAGGTTCCCATGCGGATTTAACGCATGAATATGCAGCAGTTCCGGCAGAAATGAAAGCAGCAGCAGCGGTGTTAGGAAAAGAAGTCCTTCATGGAACTACATTAGAAGATTTATTAGAAAAAGCCGATGAGATTCGTGAAAAAGCCGGTGACAGAGCTTACCTTAGAGCAATCCATTTTGTAACAGAAAATATAAGAGTACAGAATGCAGTT
This sequence comes from uncultured Lachnospiraceae bacterium, assembly GCA_964605105.1. GTDB lineage: Bacteria > Bacillota > Clostridia > Lachnospirales > Lachnospiraceae > SFDP01. The sequence continues at coordinate 348 of CAZSBV010000080.1, forward strand.
GCAGCATTAAGAGCAGAAGATTTTGATGGATTCTTGAAAATGATCAAAGCTTCCGGAGATTCTTCTTACAAATATTTACAGAATGTATATACAAATCAGGATGTTCAGCATCAGAATGTTTCGATTGCATTGGCAGTAAGTGATGCTATTCTTGGAAGCAATGGTGTATGTCGTGTACATGGTGGTGGTTTCGCCGGAACGATTCAGGCATTTGTTAAGGATGAAGCTGTAAAAGAATACAAAGAAACTCTGGATAAAGTATTTGGCGAAGGCGCTTGTGCCGTACTTAAGATTCGTAAATACGGCGGAATGAAAGTATTATAGAAAAGAGTAAAAAGCAATGATTTCTTATGAAAGGCTTGTAGCTGATTAAAGTGATACATTGGAAAAATGTAAAAGGAGAAGAAAAATGAGTCAGAATCAAGCAATGGATATTCAATCAATAACTGCGCAGATGAAAGCAGACAGTTATAAGATGGCGGCATTGTCTTTGGAAATGAGAAATAACATTCTGAAAAATGTGAAAGAAGCCTTATTAAATAATAAAGAGGAAATCTTCAAGGCAAATAGAATGGATATGGATGCAGCAGATGAAAATGGAGTTACAGAGGCTGTAAAAAAACGTCTGAAGTTTGATGAACACAAACTTTCGGATGTAACTCAGGGAATTGAAGAATTGATGAAATTGGAAGATCCGATTGGAAAGACACAGTTTAAACGTCAGTTAGATGAGGGCCTGATTTTACAGAGAATTACCTGTCCTATTGGAGTTATCGGAATTATTTTTGAAGCAAGACCGGATGCATTGGTTCAGATTTCTTCACTTTGCATTAAAAGTGGTAACTGTGCTGTATTGAAAGGTGGAAAAGAAACTGCGAATACGAATAAAGTGTTATTTCAGACTATTTACCGGACAGCAGTAAAAGCAGGAGCACCGGCAGGTTGTATGTATCAGGCAGAACTTCACAGTGAGATTGATGAACTGCTTGCTTGTCATAAATCGGTCGACTTGTTGATTCCAAGAGGCTCGAATAAGTTTGTACAGTACATTATGAATAATACTAAGATTCCTGTGATGGGGCATGCGGATGGAATCTGTCATACTTATCTGGACAAGGATGCAGATATTGCAAAGGCAGTATCCATTATTGTAGATGCAAAAACACAGTATACTGCAGCATGTAATTCTACGGAAACATTGCTGGTTGACAGGGGAATTGATAAAGAACATCTGAGATTGATTGCTGAAAAATTAAAAGAACATAATGTAAAAATCAGAGGAACGAAGGAAGTAGCCGATGTAATATCCTGCGCAGTGATGGAAGAAGAGGAATTCAATACAGAGTATCTGGATTTGGAAATTTCCATTAAATTAGTGGATGGAGTAGAAGAAGCTATTGAACATATTAATCGTTTTGGTTCTCATCATACAGATTGTATAATTACTGAAAATATGGAAACAGCAGAAAAATTTATGCAGTATGTGGATTCTGCCGGAACTTATATGAACTGTTCCACCAGATTTGCAGATGGATTCCGTTATGGATTCGGTGCAGAGGTAGGAATCAGCACAAGTAAGATTCATGCCAGAGGACCGGTTGGTCTGGAAGGATTGACTACTTACAAATATAAGCTTTACGGAAACGGACATATTGTGGATGATTATTCTAAAGGAAGAAAGCAGTTCCATTTCTGTGAATTATCTTAAATAAAAGAATGGATAAGGCTGATAGAAATAGGTATTAGATTAAATATCTATTTTTATCAGCTTTTTATGTTTGTTCACAATTTGTTCATAATTTTCAAACAAAAAAGAAACAGTAGTCATATACAATGCATACGTAAAATGAAGAAATATAGTGTAGCAATTGTTGTATAAAGTAGAAAGAGGAGAAAAATGGTAAATATTTTAGTAGTTGAAGATGACAAGAACTTAAATCAGATTGTATGTACTTATTTAAATGACAGTGGATTTCATGCAAAAGGATGTCTGAATGCCATGGATGCTTATGATGAAATGTATAACAATATATACGAATTGATTATTTCAGATATTATGATGCCGGAAATAGATGGTTTTGAATTTGCAGAAAATGTAAGAAGAGTAAATAAGACAATTCCTATTTTATTTATGTCTGCTAAAGATGATTTAAATTCCAAAAAAAGAGGATTTCAACTTGGAATTGATGATTATATGACAAAACCTATTGAATTGGAAGAATTATTGATCAGGGTAAGAGCACTTCTTCGAAGAGCTAATATTGAAACAGAAAGAAAATTAGTTGTTGGCAATCTGGTATTAGATGCAGATGCTATGAGCGCAGAAATTGATGGGGAAGAAGTAATGCTTACTACAAGAGAATTTAACATTATCTATAAGATGTTATCTTATCCAAAGAAAACTTTTTCCAGAGCACAATTAATGGATGAGTTCTGGGGAATTGATAGTGAAACTTCTTTGAGAGCTGTAGACGTTTATGTAACAAAGTTAAGAGATAAGCTGTCTGAATGTGATGGTTTCAAAATCGTAACTGTACGTGGTCTTGGTTATAAAGCAGTTTTATCATAAGATAATAAAGAAAACTTTGGATTTTAGGTAATCAAGTTTTGAGTTATATTATATGGTCTTAAAACAACAGAAGAGAAGATATGTAAAAGGGGAGATTGGTCTATGATAAGAGAAGTGAAAAAAAGCAGGTTTCCGGTATCTTTGTTTAGTTTTTATTTGATTGTAGTATTGTTGATGAGCGGATTGCATACCGGATTAATTGTATTAGCTATTAAAACGAACTGGCCTATTTTTTGGCAGATTAATATTCCTATTGTTTATTGGGGAATTGTGGCAATTGGTATGACTATTTATACCAGAAGAAAAGCAGAGGAAACCTATGAAGTGCCTGTGAAAAATTTAGCAGAAGCAACCAGAAAAGTTGCAAACGGGGATTTCTCGGTGTATGTACCTACTTTAAACAGCGCAGACCAGTATGACTATTTGGACGTTATGATCATGGACTTTAATAAAATGGTAGAAGAACTGGGAAGTATTGAGACTTTGAAAACGGATTTTGTTTCGAATGTATCCCATGAAATGAAGACCCCTATTGCGGTAATCAAAAATTATGCGGAACTGCTTCAAAAAGAGAATTTGGATGAAGCAAAGAGAATAGAATATGCCGAAGGAATTAAAGAAGCTTCTGTCAGATTATCCGGTTTGATCAGTAATATCCTGAAACTGAATAAATTGGAAAATCAGAGTATTGCTCCGAGACCACAAAGGTACGATGTATGTCGTCAATTATGTGATAGTGTTTTACAATATGAAAACATTTGGGAAGAGAAAGAAATTGAAATTGATATTGATATAGAAGATGCAGCATATACAATAGCAGATGAAAGTCTGATGGAAATTGTATGGAATAATTTATTATCTAATGCTTTTAAATTTACAGAACCCGGTGGGTGTGTAACTGTAAAACAGGAAACCACAGAGGAAGGAATTGTTGTGAAAGTTTCGGATACCGGTTGTGGTATGAGTGAAGAAAATATAAAGCATATTTTTGACAAGTTTTATCAGGGAGATACATCTCATTCCAAGGAGGGAAATGGTTTGGGAATGGCAATGGTAAAAAGAGTCATAGATTTGGTAAATGGTGATATCCTTGTAGAAAGTATACAGGGAAAAGGAAGTACATTTATCATAACTTTACTTAAAGATGAATAAAAAAGAGGAAATCGTTATGGAAGAAAAATATATAGGATATGACTATAAAGAGGTTATAGTAAATAGCAAACAGGCATCTTTTCTATTAGATTCCTATAAAAATTTTGGTTGGGATTTAGACCGAAATTATACTTCTGATGGCATTGACACAAAATCTAATATTCCGAATGCTTATAATGAAATAAGATTGCAGCTAAAAAGAGATAGAAATATTATAAATAAAATGGAACTGACCAGATTACAGCGAAATTTTGAGTCCTGTGTAAATGAAATAAAAAAATTGGAAAACTCAAAAACTTCCGGTGCAACAATATATGCTTTAATTGTTGGGGTTATAGGAACCGTATTTATGGCTGCTTCTGTTTTTGCTATAACAGCAATACCGCCTAAAATTTTATTATGTGTAGTTTTTGCTATACCGGCAATCATTTTATGGATACTTCCTGTGTTCATTTATAGAAAGAAAGTTCAGGAAAGAACAGAGTTGGTTTCGGGACTCATAGAAATGAAGTATAATGAAATTCATGAATTATGTGAAAAGGGAAGGAGATTACTTCCTTAAAATATAGAAGAAACACCTGCGGAAAACGAAAGGTTCCTACGGGTGTTTTTTGTTGGATTTATAGGAAAATACAGGAAAAACTAAGGCTATTCAAAATGAAGCAAATGTATTATAATGGGAAAATGTCATTTATTATCTACATATAAATATAGAAAGAAAAAAGTGGAGAAAAATATGGAGCATAAAGAACATAAAAAACATAGAAATTATCAAGGGAAAAAGGCGGGTGCTGTAGGAATTGTAACAAATATCTTACTTGCATTAGGAAAGTTAATGGTAGGAATAGTATCATCCTCTGTATCTATTACTGCAGACGCGTTGAATAATTTAATGGATGCGGCAAGTTCAATTGTAACATTAGTTGGATTCAAGTTAGCAGAAAAACCTGCGGATGAAGAACATCCATTTGGTCATGCGAGAAGTGAATATCTTGCAGGTCTGGTAGTAGCTATGATGATATTTGTAGTAGGATATGAATTGGTAATCAGTTCTATTAAAAAAATTATCAATCCTTCTGCGGTCGGCTTTTCTGGAGTAGTGGCGGTTGTATTGGTGGCATCTATTGCAGTAAAGTTTGGACTTTCTCGTTATTATAAAAAAGTTGGTGAACAGATTTCGTCTAAAACTTTGATCGCAGCATCCGTAGACAGTAGAAATGACGTGATCATGACAACGGCAGTTCTTATTGCATCAGTAGCAGAGTATTTTACCAAGTTTCAAATGGATGGATATATTGGTCTGGCTGTGGCAGTTTTTATTGTTTATAGTGGTATTAATTTAGCAAAAGAGACCATGTCTCCGTTGCTGGGGGAAGGAATTAATGAGGAATTAAAAGAAACATTAGAAGATTATATTCTTTCTTGTCCTAAAGTAGTAGGCTGTCATGATTTGATTGTACATGATTACGGTCCTAATCACCGTTTTGCAAGTATTCACGTGGAAATGGATAAAAATGAAGATCCGCTCGTATGTCATGAACTGATTGACGACATGGAACAGGAATGTATGAAAAGTCATGGGGTACATTTAGTAATTCATTATGATCCTATTGTAACGGATGATCCGGAAGCGGAACGTCTCCGTCAGCTTGTAATTACAATTTTACAGGTAAAAGATGAAAGACTTTCGATTCATGATTTTCGTATGGTACAGGGACAGGGACACGAAAATTTGATTTTTGATGTATTGTTACCTAGAGACTTGAAAGGGCAGGAAAAGAATATTCAAAATTCCATTGAGACTGCTTTGAATGCGATAGAACCGAAAACCTATTATACGAAAATAACCTTTGATACTGCTTTTATACATAATTAAAAATGTATTAAATAAAGTTGTAAATAGTTATGGTAGGTCTGGTAGCCAATCCTATGATTAATTTTGATTAAAGTAGTTTGACTTAACTGTTTGCTAATGATAAAATATTTTTCGTTGTGTATTGACAAAAGATAAAATACAAGCACTTTTGCTTGAAATAATGGGAGGCATATTATGAGTGAAAAAAGAAGTAGTTTTTCTGGAAATATAGGCTTCATTCTGGCAGCAGCCGGTAGCGCCGTTGGTTTAGGAAATTTATGGCGTTTTCCATATTTGGCAGCGCAGTATGGTGGTGGGATTTTCCTGTTTGTTTATTTGATTTTAGTGTTCACATTTGGTTTTTCTTTATTAATTTTGGAAATTGCCATTGGTCGTAAAACAAAAGTAAGCTCTATTACTGCTTATGAAAAACTGAATAAGAAATTTAGCTGGATGGGGATTTTATCATTGCTGATTCCGGTACTTATTTTACCATATTACAGTGTTATTGGTGGATGGGTAATTAAGTACATGACCGTATTTTTGACTGGTCAGGGAAAAGCAGCTGCAGATAGCGGATTTTTTGGTAATTTTATTGGACAAACAGCCTCTCCGTTGTTTATGTTCTTTATTTATATTACCCTTACAACCATAGTTGTTGCATTTGGTGTAGAAAAAGGTATAGAACGTGTCAGTAAATTTATGATGCCGGTTCTGATCTTAATTACCATTGGAATTGCTATTTTTGTAGCGACTATTCCGGGAGCAGGAGAAGGTATTAAGTATTATATTTTACCGGATTTTTCCAAATTTTCTTTTAAAACTTTGTGTGCTGCTATGGGACAATTGTTCTATTCTTTAAGTATTGCTATGGGTATTATGGTGGCTTACGGTTCTTATGTAAAAGACGATATTAATTTAAATGAGTCAGTAACTCAAATTCAGGTTTTTGATACACTGGTAGCATTTTTATCCGGTATGATGATTGTACCTGCAGTTTATATTTTCAGTGGAGAAGAAGGTCTGGCAACCGGTGGAGCAGGTTTGATGTTCAAAACATTACCGATGGTATTTGATGCTATGCCAATGGGGAATTTCGTTGGAGGAGCATTCTTTATATTGGTATTTTTTGCAGCTTTAACAAGTTCCATTTCATTAATGGAAGCGATTGTATCCATGTTTATGGATAAATTTAAGCTGACTCGTATGAAAGCAGTTATCATTGTTTATGTAATTACTTTGATTTTAGGTGTTCCATCAGCATTAGGTTATGGTATTTGGTCTCATATTACAGTGCTGGGAATGGACTTTTTAACATTCTTTGATTACATTTCCAACAGCGTAATGATGCCGATACTTGCTATTGCGACCTGTGTACTTGCGGGATGGTTCATGAATCTGAAAGATATTGAGGATGAGATTACTAAAAATGGAGAAGTATTTAAAAGACGTAATATTTTCCGCGTTATGATTAAATATGTGGCTCCGGTATTCTTATTCATTATTTTAGTATTCTATACTTTGGCACAGTTTGGATTTATTTCTTATTAAGATTGTAAAGAGGTTGTTGTAAACTTTTGAGTTTGTAACAACCTCTTTTTTATATCATGGGAGAAAATTCTTTCTTGTAACAAATAGATGAAAAAGATTCACTTTAAGAATGAATAGAGTTCACATTTTCACTTTACTTTTCTAAAGAAAGTATTATAATAAGACCTAGTTAGTTAATGATTAGAAAAATGCAAGTTCAACATGAAAACAATTCATTTATAAAACATCAATAGAATTTGTATAAATGATGACAAGAAAGATAGGATTTAAACTTTTGTTTGAAGTATTAGGAGGAAGTTATGAAAAAAAGTTTAGAAATCAGATGGCACGGAAGAGGCGGTCAGGGAGCAAA
>CAZSBV010000081.1:0-7801 GCA_964605105.1 uncultured Lachnospiraceae bacterium
TACTGCCATTTTTAATTCCTCCTAAAAATGAATTTATATTTTCTTGACAGGACGTAGTTATCCCTTGTCAAAATTTTATCAGCAAAACTATTGTACATAATTTATATCTAAAATTCAAGATATAATTATAAAAATATTCCATTTTGTATATGTTGTATATGTTTTTTTACTTTATTCGTTATCTTTATTGTATTTTTTAATTTCGATATATTATAATCATTTGTGATATAAGATTTTTGAGAACAAAAAACTCCGGAAATCATTTATCACAAAGGATATTACTATTATACTAAAAATACAAAGGAGCTTACTTTATGGCAATTTTGACCGACTTTCATACTCACTCCTATTTTTCCGGAGACTGCGATACTCCCACAGAAAATATGATAACCAAAGCCATTTCGCTTGGCATGACCCACTTGTGTTTTACGGAACACCTGGACTTAGATTACCCGGTCAGAGAAGGAGAATCCCTTAATTTCGATTTAGATACTCCAAAGTACCGGGAAGAGTTTCTTATTTTAAAGGATAAATATCAAAAAGACATCCGGCTTTTATGGGGCGTGGAACTGGGACTTCAGAACCATATTTATCCACCTTTACATACCTATGTACAGAAAAATCCTTTTGACTTTATCATCGCATCTTCTCATCTTTGTGGTTCCAGTGATCCTTACTATCCTGATTTTTTTGAGGGTAAGGATGAAGATGCAATTTATGGAGAATACTTTTCTTCCATTCTGGAAAACGTAAAAAACTTTTTTGATTATGATGTTTATGGACATCTGGACTACATTGTGCGCTATGGTCCGACAAAAGATGCCCGATATTCCTATGAGAAATACCGGGACATTTTTGATGCTATCTTAAAAACAATTATTGAAAACGGAAAAGGAATCGAACTCAACACCGGTGGTGTAAAATATGGTTTGAAGGACCTTCATCCCTGTACCGCTGTTTTAAAAAGATACAAAGAACTTGGAGGCGAAATCATTACCATCGGTTCCGATGCCCATACCCCTGAAAATCTGTTACATCATTTTTCCCGTGCAAAGGACACTTTGGAAGAATGTGGTTTCAAATACTACACCATTTTTCAGGAAAGAAAGCCTGACTTTATCCGATTATAGTACCTCCGCCTAATACATAATCCTGTTCGTAAAATACTACGGCCTGTCCCGGAGTGATTGCGCGGACAGGATTTTCAAATGTACACTTAATCTGTGTTTCGCTGATTCTTTCCAGCAAACAAACATCTCCTTTATGGGCATATCTGATTTTTGCCATTACTTTTCTTGGCTGATCCAAATCTTCCATTCCCATGAAATTTATACGGTCACAAATTAACGTATTGGAAAAAACATCCTCATTTTCCCCTATAACAACATCCCCTGTTTTGGGACAAATTTTAGTTACAAATACCGGATGACCCATGGACAGATTTAGTCCTTTACGCTGTCCAATGGTATAATGTGTGATTCCTTTATGCTGTCCGATAACGGTACCATCTTTCGTCACAAAATTCCCCGGTCCAGGGACTTTTTCCCCTGCTTTTCTTTCTATAAAAGAAGCATAATCGTTATCCGGAATAAAGCAGATCTCCTGACTATCTTTTTTCTGTGCTACAGGAATAGCCGCTTCTTCTGCAATTTGGCGAATTTCATCTTTGGTATATTCTCCAACAGGCATTAATGTATGTGCCAACTGCTCCTGAGTCAAATTATATAAGGCATAAGTCTGATCTTTGGCTGAGGTCGCTGAAGTTTTTATGGTATATCTTCCATTTGGAAGCTTTAGTATTCTGGCATAATGGCCTGTTGCAATATAATCTGCTCCCAACTCTTTACTTCTTGCCAATAACGCTTCCCATTTCACAAAGCGATTACAAGTAGTACATGGATTAGGCGTATGTCCTTGCAAATACTCTTCCACAAAATAATTCATGACTTTCTGTTCAAAGACCTCTTTAAAGTCACACACATAATAAGGAATATCCAAAGCTTGGGCTACTTTTCTTGCATCCGTGATCGATACCGGTTCACTGGTATCTCCTTCCGGCTGCCACATATGCATCGTCACTCCTATTACCTCATATCCCTGTTTCTTTAATAAATATGCTGCTACCGAGGAATCCACTCCCCCGGATAATCCTACTACTACTTTTTTTGCCATTGTTCTTTCTCCCTTTTATTGTGAAATATAGAATAACATTGCCTATTTTGTTCTGTCAACAAAACCACTCTCATATAATCAAATAATAAATTATTCGTTTTTTCAAGAGGTTTCCTTGCTTAATTATAAAAAAAATCCAATTATTTACGGAACTATCCTGCTGAGCTTCTCCGGTCTTTTATGCCGGGGAATCGGATTTTTCTATCGTCTTTTCATTTCACAGGCTTTCGGTGAAGAAGCCATGGGTATTTTTCAGTTGACTTCTCCGGTTCTGATGTTAGCTTTTTCCCTGACCTGTGCCGGAACTCAGACTGCAATTTCCAGATATACTGCTTCCTGTATGGGATTAAAAAACGAATCCCTTGCCAGAAAATTTTTACTGACAGGCTGTGCTTTAAGCCTATTACTTTCTATATTATACAGTACAATTACCTTTTACCAGGCAGAAAATATTTCCATCTTTTTCTTACAAGAAAAACGATGTGCCCCCTTGCTTCGCATTTGTGCCTTTTCCTTTCCTTTTTCTGCTCTGCATTCCTGCTTCAATGGATATTTTTATGGAAAAAAAGAGACTAAAGTTCCTTCTTTTACCCAGATTACAGAACAGCTTGTCCGCACAGGAAGTGTTTTCTTCTTATATCATTATTTCCTACAACAAAATAAAGTTCCCACAATTGCTTTGACCTGCGTTGGCATGCTGTTGGGAGAAAGTACTTCCTTCTTGATTTCTTTCCTATATTATCTGGTGGTTTACTCAGGAAAAAAATCTGTTACAGATTCCTACCATTCCGATAGAAGAACCTTGTTTCCTATACACGATTCCCATTCCGGGAACTCCAATAATACATCCGGCAGCTTTTCACACATCACCCGCCAGTTACTGACCCTGTCTCTTCCATTGACATTTAACCGGGTCATTGTAAATCTATTACAGAGTTACGAAGCAGCCTCTATTCCGTCCCGTTTAAAGGAATATGGCTATTCGTCCGAAAGTGCTTTAAGTATCTATGGAGTCCTGACCGGAATGGCGCTGAGTCTGGTATTATTTCCTTCTACTTTCGCCAACTCCGTCTCCGTACTTCTACTCCCCTCCGTTTCAGAAGCTTCTTCTGAGAAAAATTATACCGGAATCAAAAACACCATTCAAAAATCCATCTTTTTTAGTCTGACTTTAGGTTTTGGGTGTACTTTATTTTTTCTAATTTTCGGAGATTTCTGTGGTAACTTTTTATTCGATAGTTCTTTGGCAGGAACCTTTATTTGCCAGCTCAGTTTTCTTTGTCCATTCCTCTATTTGCATATTACTCTTGCCAGTATTTTGAACGGACTCAAAAAAACGAAAACCACACTCTTTATCAATATCTTTTCCTTACTGGTAAGGCTTTTTTTCATTATTTATTTTATTCCATTACACGGAATAAAAGGCTATTTGTGGGGACTATTATTAAGTGAATTGCTTTCTTCCTTATGCTGTATTTTTGTATTAAGAAAATATATTTAGCTATTATTACTATGCAATCAAATACATTCTGACAACACAAAAAACAACTTTTTAAATTGTACGCAAAAAAATACAATTAGGCACTTTATTTCTCAGAAAATTGTGTTAAACTAATAAGCAGAAAAATTTTCCACTTTAACACTTTGTAGTGGCAAATAGTTATACAAAGGAGAATAACTCATGAGTTTCCAAATTATAAAAAAATTACCTACTCCTGATGAAATTAAAGAACAGTTCCCTGTTCCGCAGCATCTGGTTGAATTAAAACAACAGCGTGATCAGGAAATCAGCGATGTCATCACCGGAAAAAGCAATAAATTTTTAGTTATTATCGGACCTTGTTCTGCCGATTCCGAAGATTCTGTGTGCGAATACATAAGCAGACTTGCTGATATCAATGAAAAAGTAAAAGACAAATTAATTCTGATTCCCAGAATTTACACTAACAAACCACGTACTACAGGAGAAGGGTACAAGGGAATTGTTTCCCAGCCTAACCCTGTAAAAAAACCCGACTTCTTAGAAGGTTTAATAGCGATGCGTAAAATGCATATTCGTGCCATGAACGAATCCAATCTTACTGCTGCAGATGAAATGCTCTATCCGGAAAACTGGCCATACCTTTCTGACATTCTTTCTTATGTTGCTATCGGTGCCCGTTCCGTAGAAGATCAGCAGCATCGTTTGACTGTAAGTGGTTTTGATGTTCCTGCCGGTATGAAAAATCCTACCAGTGGAGACTTTTCTGTAATGCTGAACTCCGTGTATGCTGCACAGCACCCTCATTCCTTCATTTTCAGAGGTGATGAAGTTCAGACAAGTGGAAACCCATTGGCTCATACTATTTTAAGAGGTGCTGTTAATAAACATGGTAATAGTATTCCAAACTATCATTATGAAGATTTGAGCTTGCTTCTTGAATTATATAATGAACGCGAATTACAGAACATGGCATGTATTATCGACGCAAACCACAATAATTCAAACAAGAAATTTAAACAACAGATTCGTATTACCAAAGAAGTTATGCACAGCAGAAAATTAAATGCTGATATTCATAAATTAGTAAAAGGTGTTATGATCGAAAGCTATCTTGTAGAAGGAAGTCAGAAAATCGGTGAAGGTATCTATGGAAAATCCATCACAGACCCTTGTCTTGGCTGGGAAGATACCGAACGCCTGATCTACGATATTGCAGATTATGAATAGTCTGTAACAATAAGACGTTTTAATTAAGAAAGCCAGGTGCTGAACTCCAGCATCTGGCTAATTTTATTATCCTCTCGGATGTGCTTTACTATAAACATCACGAAGTTTATTCTGATTAAGTTTTGCATAAATCTGAGTGGTAGAAATATCAGAATGTCCCAACATCTCCTGCACACTCTTCAAATCTGCTCCGTTTTCTACCAGATGCGCGGCAAAAGAATGACGTAAAGTATGCGGTGTAATATCCGCTGTAATTCCGGCTTTTTCCGCATAATATTTAATCAATTTCCAGAATCCCTGACGACTCATGGGCTGCCCTGAACAATTCACAAATAATATATCTGATTTTGGATTATTTATCATAATATTTCTGGAATATTCCAAATAATTCAATAATGCCTCTCTGGCTTTCATTCCGAATGGAATAATTCTATCTTTATGTCCATCATTGCAAACAATATAATTCATCTGCATATTCAACTGAGACGTAGTAAGCGAAATAAGTTCTGTGACTCGAATGCCCGTTGCATAAAGCAACTCCAGCATAGCTTTATCCCGCAATTCTTTCGGATTGTTCCCCGTAGGTTCTTCCAAGAGCTTTACCACCTCATCCATTTGCAAAATTTCCGGTATTTTCTTTTCAATCTTCGGTGCTTTCAGATTAGCAGCATAATCTTCTTCCACCAATCCTTCTTTCAATAAAAAAACATACCATCCCTTAATTGCAGCTATATGTCTGGAAATCGTTGCATTTGCAAAATTATTATCCTTCAAATATAAGATATAGGCATTCAAAACACTTTCATCTACTTCTGATATCTTTTTAATACCTTTTTCTTCTAAGAATTTACACATTTTATTCAAATCACGTTGATATGACATTTCTGTATTACGAGATGTCTTTTTAACATCATGTAAGTAAATTATAAATGCATCGATTGACTTTTGAACCATCACTTGACCATCCCACTCATAAACAAAAAAATGTTGCAATCACCATTATAAGCAGAAAATCTAATAAAATCAACGATTAAATTCAACTAAAAATCCCTTGTTTTTCGGCACTTTTCAGTATTCTACCAGATATCGACAGCATAAGTTTTTTACAATACAACATCTAGTCATTTACTATTAAATGAAAATTAAAAAGATTTCCGAATTTACATAACTCTCCAATAAAATCCCTATCAAAATCAGTATTAAAGCAAATCCCAAACGTCTTTTATCCGTAAAACTTCTTAACTTTTCTACCTTCCGTTTCCCAATAGTTACCGGAATCTTTTCTAAATTCAAACACCAGCATCCTATACTTAAAAATCCCAAAATATAAAAAATACCTTGAGGCAATGCAAACGACAAATACATGAGAATACCTTGTATTCCATAACGAATTGCAAACAATTCCAATACACTTCCAATATACAATCCACTCAAAAAGAAAAATATTATATTAATAGCAACATTGACCGAAGAAAATGCCAATAGAAATAATATAAAAAAAGCACGTAATCTTTTCCCCAAACAAAGAAAAAACAGTGCTCTTTTGTCAATATTTAAATCTTTAATTTGATAAATAAACTCCTGTCCCAAAACTCCATCTTTGATAAAACAATTTTCCTGCCATAAGGACATCGTCAATACTCCAATCATAAATCCCAGAATACTGATTGTAACTATAAATAAAATAGACGGAATTCTATTGATTACCTTTTTCAAACTTATGCCTCATCAGAATTTGTTACTATAAATATATGTTTTTTTCCTTCAGATAGACACATTTTATTTATAAATCATTTATTTAAATACTTATTCTTATAACTCATAATCGCAGAAATAGTTTTTGAATCTTCTATTTTCCCTGCATAAATCATTTCGCATAATTCATCCACGGAATATGCTTCTACATTAATAAATTCATCTTCATCCAAGTTCTGCTTACTTGGCTTAAGATTCTTAGCCACATAAATATCAATATTCTCATTACAGAAAGCTACTGTTGTTTTAACACTAATCAAAAGTTCCAAATCTTCAGTTTTAAATCCGGTTTCTTCCTCCAGTTCACGTGCCGCTGCATCTCGAGTTGGCTCTTGGGGATAATTCAAACCTCCCGCAGGAATTTCAATAGTTTCTCTATCAATAGCATTGCGATACTGTCGCACCATGATAATTTTTCCATCTTCTCTTACCGGAACTACTGCTGCTGCACCTTTATTCCAGATAAAATCCCAAGTAACTATATTTCCATTAGGCACTTTTACAATATCGTGATAGTAATCTACGATTGCTCCTTTAGCCACTAATCGTCTTTCTATACGTTCAAATTTTTCTACTGCCATGACTCCTCCTATCAAAAAGAGCCTTGAGATATTACCTCTCAAGACTCTCTTAATTTACTATTCGTTATTACTTCGCGTAATCAACAACACGGCTTTCTCTAATAACATTGATTTTAATCTGTCCCGGATATTCTAATTCAGCTTCAATCTGTTTTGAAATATCACGTGCCAATAAAACCATGTCCGCATCGTTAATCTGCTCTGGAACTACCATTACACGAACCTCTCTACCTGCTTGAATAGCAAAAGATTTTTCTACACCTTTGAAATTGTTTGTAATATCTTCTAATTGTTTTAATCTGGTTGTATATGTTTCTAATGTCTCTCTTCTTGCACCCGGACGAGCTGCTGAAATAGCATCAGCTGCCTGAACAATGCATGAAATAAGAGATGTAGGCTCTTTATCACCATGATGAGATTCTACAGCATTAATAACAACTGCAGATTCTTTATACTTACGGCAAAGTTCAGAACCTAACTGAATATGAGACCCTTCCATTTCATGGTCAACGGATTTACCAATATCATGTAATAAACCTGCTCTTTTTGCCACACGTACATCTAAGCCCATTTCTGCTGCTAA
>CAZSBV010000082.1:0-7788 GCA_964605105.1 uncultured Lachnospiraceae bacterium
GATTTCATTGAATCCATTTCCATTCCTCTCCAGCAGGTGGGACGTGTGATTGCCACCGGACAGGAGTTGACTGCGGAACAAACTGAATTAATTGATAAAGTAATAAATCGTTCTCATGTTCCCGAATTATATACAGAATATATTTCTGATAACATGAAAGAACTGATTCGTGCCAACAATCCGGAATATTTGACAGAACACAAAAGTGAATATCTAAAGCTCTGGATTGAACTTGGTTTAAAATATCCGGATATTTATCTTGATGCTTATGTTGCCCAGACACGAGGTTACTATTCTCCTTCCGCGGTTTACTCTGTGGCAGAGGTAGATGGAATTATAGATAGTGACACAGGACTCTATCGTGAATATCTGATCAGTGGGAAAATTATTCTAAAATTAAGAGAAATCTTAATCAAGCTTCAAGAGATGATACCTTTATACGGTGCTGTATGGAGCATGGGCTCATTATTCTGGGGAACTCTGCTTTGCCTTGGACTGGCAATAGGTCGAAAGACTTCCTTCAAATTAAATTCTAATATGAATTTTCTTGATCTTATTACTGTCTGGATGCCTAATATTGCAGTAATTGGTACTCTTTTGATTGCTACCCCTGTAGCCACTGAATTTAGATATGCTTATAATCTTGCTTACTGCATTCCGCTCTATTTTGCGATTATGATGACAGTAAAAGAAAGCAAATAGTTGTTGACGTCATTACAAGTTATTTTCATGTATGTTACTGTAAAACATCTGATTTTATGAAGGAGTTTTCCATGCCAAATATTATTTCAATCACTGATTTTTTATCACATGAATTAGATATCTATGCACGACTTTCAGAAAATGATTTACTTAGCCGTCATGAACCGGAAAAAGGCACTTTTATCGCAGAAAGTCCTAACGTAATTGAACGAGCTCTCAATGCCGGTTGTATTCCAGTTTCCGTCTTGATTGAAGAAAAAGAATTAGAAAAAGCTTCCGGTCAAATACTATCCCGACCTGAATGCGAAACCATTCCAATCTACACAGCACCCTTTGAAGTCCTTTCCCAACTTACAGGTTTTCAATTGACCAGAGGGATGCTTTGTGCTATGAAACGTCCGGCACTCCCCACTGTAGAAGAAATTTGCAAGAATGCCCGCCGCATTGCAGTTTTAGAAAATGTAGTGAATCCTACCAATGTAGGCGCCATTTTCCGTTCAGCGGCGGCCTTAAATATGGATGCAGTTCTGTTGACTGCAGGATGTAGCAATCCTTTATACAGACGCGCCAGCAGAGTCAGCATGGGAACTGTATTTCAGATTCCCTGGACCTATATTTGTCCTGATATACCGAAGAAATCGCCGGAAAATCTGAAATATAAACTTTCCAATACCAATCCTCCAGTCTGGGAAAAAGATGGTATCAATCAATTACATGAACTGGGATTTAAAACTGCTGCTATGGCTCTCACAGATAATTCTATTTCCATTGACCATCCAGAGCTGCTGAAAGAAGAAAAGCTTGCCATTATTCTTGGTACGGAAGGCGATGGACTTGCCACTACGACAATTGCAGATTGTGATTACACAGTGAAAATTCCCATGTCTCATGGTGTAGACTCCCTGAATGTAGCTGCCGCCAGTGCGGTTGCGTTCTGGCAACTGGGAAATAAGTAATACCATTCCTACTGCTATTTATTATTCATCCTTTATCGTTCTTCAAAAATGCCCCGGTCATTGACTTGACCGAGGCATTTTCTATCTTCATTTCTGAAGCTATTTATTTTTCCATTTTTCTCTGAATGAATTTTACAATTTCTACAATAGGTACTATAAGTGCACCAAGAACAATTGCAATTACATATTCTACAAAACTTACACTTGTAAATTCAAATGCTGCTGCAAGGAAAGGAATTTCACAAACTAAGGTTGTTAATACAATAGTTCCGATACCTGCAATAATTAATACCTTATTCTGAGAACCAAGTTTGAAAATACTTCCTCTCTGAGAACGCATGTTGAAACTGTGGAAGATTTCTGCCATAGACATTGTTAAGAATGCCATTGTCATACCATCAGCACTATCTGCAATTTCCCAAACACCGGATTCCATGAAGTGACCGATAAAGTAGGAAGTCATAACTAAAATAGTTACTAAAAGTCCCTGATATCCAATATCAAATCCCATACCGTCTGCAAAGATACCTGCTTTTGCATTACGTGGTTTACGACGCATGATATTTGGTTCTGCCTTTTCCATACCAAGTGCAAGAGCCGGGAAACAGTCTGTTACCAAGTTAATCCATAATAAGTGTACTGGTTTTAAAATAGTGAATCCCATTAAAGTAGCTGCAAAGATACTTAATACTTCACTCATGTTAGAACCAAGTAAGAACTGGATTGCTTTACGGATATTGTCGTAAATTCTACGACCTTCTTCTACTGCACCTACGATAGTTGCAAAGTTATCATCTGTAAGTACCATGTCTGCTACATTCTTGGTTACGTCAGTACCTGTAATACCCATACCAACACCGATATCAGCAGATTTAATGGATGGAGCATCGTTTACACCGTCACCTGTCATGGCAGTAACATATCCGGCATTTCTCCATGCATTTACAATACGAGTCTTGTGTTCCGGCTGAACACGAGCGTATACACTAATGTTCTGGAATTCTTTTGCGAATTCTTCGTCACTCATTTCATTTAACTTAGCACCTGTAAGAGCATAAGTACCATCTGTAAGAATACCTAATTCTTTAGCGATTGCTACAGCCGTATCCACATGGTCACCTGTAATCATGATTGCACGGATACCTGCACCATTACATTCTTCAATCGCATCTTTCACTTCCGGTCTAACCGGGTCAATCATACCTGCAAGACCTGTGAAGCAAAGTTTCTGTTCCAAATCTTCCGGTTCGAAATCTGTTGGCTGTTTATCCCAAAGTCTTTCCGCACATGCAAGAACTCGAAGCGCTTTATCTGCCATTTCCTTATTTGCAGCAAGAATTTTTTCTTCGTATTCTTTTGTCATTGGAACCATTTTACCATTTTCAAGGTAGAAGTCACATTTTTGAATGATTACATCAGGAGCACCTTTTGTAAACTGAACAAATCCTTTTTCCATTTTGTGTACAGTAGACATCATCTTTCTTCCGGAGTCGAAAGGAGCTTCTGCAACACGTGCTAATTTAATCTGTAAATCTTTTTTCTTAAGACCTAACTTGTCAGCCCATACTACTAAAGCTGCTTCTGTAGGTTCTCCGGTTACATTTCCTTCATCATCCATCTGTGCATCACAGCAAAGAGCCATAGCTGTTGCAAGATGTTCTTCATCACCACAGAAAGAATCTACTACCGTCATCTTATTCTGTGTTAAAGTACCTGTTTTATCGGAACAGATGATCTGAGCACAACCAAGAGTTTCTACTGCTGTTAGTCTACGAATAATCGCATTTCTCTTGGACATGTTTGTAACACCGATAGATAAAACTACAGTTACTACTGCTGCAAGACCTTCCGGAATAGCAGCTACTGCTAAGGATACAGCAACCATGAAAGAGTTTAAAATAAACTCAAAGTTCAAACTTCCTGCTCTTACTAACTGAACAGCAAATACTAAAATACAAATTCCTAATACTAACCATGTTAAAATCTTAGATAACTGATCTAATTTGATCTGTAATGGTGTCTGACCCTCTTCTGCCTGTGTTAAAGCATCTGCGATTTTACCCATTTCAGTATCCATACCGGTAGCTGTGATTACAGCCTTACCTCTACCGTAAACAACTGTACTACCCATGTACATCATGTTCTTACGGTCTCCCAAAGGTACATCTTTTTCACCTTCGTTCAAGTTAATAATATCAATAAACTTAGTAACAGGAACAGATTCTCCTGTTAACGCTGCTTCTTCAATCTTCAAGCTGGCATTTTCTATAATTCGGGCATCCGCCGGAACTGCATCGCCTGCTTCTAAAAGAACAACATCACCAACAACTAAATCTTCACTATGGATTACCTGAACTTTACCGTCACGTAATACTTTAGAAGTAGCTGCTGACATTTCCTGTAATGCCTCAATTGCTTTTTCTGCCTTACTTTCCTGGTATACACCAAGTACAGCGTTAATAATAACTACCGCCAAAATGATAATTACATCCGCAAAACTATCATTTTCAATGACTGCCAGCACACCACTAATAGCTGCTGCTGCAAGAAGAATGATGATCATTGGATCCGCAAGCTGTTCTAAAAATCTCTGTACTAAAGATTTTCCTTTGGCTGCTTCCAAACGGTTCTTACCATTTTCTTCCAGACGTTTCGCTGCTTCTGCGGAACTTAATCCGTTTTCGGAAGAATTAACTGCTTTAATTACTTCCATTTTGTCTTCGCAATAAAATCTCATGTTTTCCCTCCTGTTACTTTTGCCTTAAGTAGACTTAAGCGTAAAAAAATAGTTACAACAAACAAAAAACCCAAGTATAATTCAGGTTATACTTGAGTCTAAAATCTAATTATCGAACTCGTGTATAACTTGCGATATACATGAGTCTTGCACTTTAAAGTAAGCCAGATTGTATTGCAATCAAGATGTTGACTTACTCCGTATTTCTACGCTTGCTACTCCCCCACGGGCATTTCATTCACTTAGTATAGTCCCACATTATTCCTATTTTGTCAATATAATATTTATTTTGTATTTGAAAAATATTTTTATACTTAGTAAACATTCCATTTCTTCTATATTATTTCACACCATTATATTTCTACTGATTCAGATACCATGTTGCTTCTTTTGCTGTATTTGTCAGATACTTGATTACTTCTACCGGGTATTTTCCCACCGCTGTCTCTCCTGTCACCATAACTGCCCCCGCTCCGTGATATACTGCGTGAAAAATATCTGACACTTCAGCTCGTGTAGGCACTGGGTTCCGCTCCATGGAAGCTAACATTTGCGTTACCACCATGTATATTTTTCCTTGTTTCTTACAAGTATTTTCCACTTTCTTCTGTACTGCCGGTAATTCCCAGAGAGGCATATCATTTCCCAAATCTCCTCTGGCAATAACAATCATATCTGCCTCCGGTAAAATAGTTTCCAGATTTTCTACACCAATGCGGTTTTCAATCTTGGCAAAAATCTGAATATCTTCTATATTTTCTTCTTTTAAAACCTTTCTGACTTTTTTTAAATCCTCTCCTGAAAATACAAACGGCTGCATCAAAGCAGTGACACCATATTCTTTTGCACATCTCAGATTGTGAATATCATGCTCTGTAAGTACCGGCATTTCTACATTCACACCTACGATTTTAATACTTTTATGAGGTTTTAAAACTCCTCCCATAAGGACTTTGGCGGATGTCCTTTCTTTTTTCACTTCTTCTATCTGAATGCGGATTTTTCCATCATCCAGTAAAACTTCCATCCCGGATTCTATCGCGGACATGACTGAAGCAGGAACTGGAATTTCATTTTTTCCAAGACTATTAGAAGTTATATTTTTTGCTGAACAAACAAAAGCAGCGTCCTTTTCCGCTTGGACAAAACCTCTGCTTTTCACAAGATAAACAACCTCTCCTTCTTGTAACTTCCTCTCTTCCATCTCACCAACACGAAGCTCCGGTCCCTGCATATCAATCAATATCTGAGGGATTACACCTTGATTTTTAGCTGCCATCTTGTAATTTTGAATATAATCTTTACTTTTCTCAAGTGTGGTATGAGAAAGATTCAACCGCATTCCAGTCATACCATGCTTTATCATATTTTCTAATATTTCTTGTGATTTACATGCAGGACCAAAAGTTCCATAAATCTGTGTCTTTATATTTTGCATTTTCCTGACTTTTCCTATTTCTGCATACATTCTGCTACTTTAGATTCTTCATTTTTATAATTATCTTTTGGCTATTAAAATTCACATTTCTCCATCTTTACAATTACTTCTTCCAATTTTTCACAAAGTTCCTTTGCTGTTGTAATATCTTT
This sequence comes from uncultured Lachnospiraceae bacterium, assembly GCA_964605105.1. Taxonomy (GTDB): domain Bacteria; phylum Bacillota; class Clostridia; order Lachnospirales; family Lachnospiraceae; genus SFDP01. Next base: position 5,986 of record CAZSBV010000082.1, read on the forward strand.
ATCTTTCAGGCAGGACGCAATTCTTGTTTCCAGCTCTTTCTTTTTCTGCTCCAATTCCAGATAATCTTTGTTAAAATGATTCTCATAAATCATTTTTCTAAAAGAACGGATTCTCATTTTACGAATGGTCTTATCCTCTACCAATAAGACAGCATCTGCTACATTTACAATGTGATAAAAATCATGAGCTACCATCAAAACTGCACCTTTATATTCTGCCAAGGCTTTTTCCAATGCAATCTGAGAATAAGTATCTAAATGGCTGGTAGGTTCGTCTAACAATAGAAAGTCTGCTTTACTCAATGCAATCTTAGCCAACTGCAATAAATTCTGTTCCCCACCGGAAAGTTGTCCTATTTTCTGAGTCAAGGTCTCTTCTTCGAAGCAATAATCTTTCAAATAGTCCTGAATATCTGCTTTTCGTTCAAATCCCATCTCTTCCATTTCTTCATATACGGTATGCTCTTCATTTAACATTTCACCATGAAGCTGGGATAAGAAACCGATTTCAACCTCTTCACCAATTTGAATGGTATCAGATGCTTTTTTGTAAATATCACGCAAAAGTGTCGTTTTTCCGGTTCCATTAGCTCCTACAATAGCAATCTTTTCTCCTGCTTTTAACTCCAAATCCACATTTTCGAGAAGTGTCTCATTAAAAGCCACCTCATAACCGGAAATTGTTAATACTGTTTTGTCCTGTTCTGCTTCCACTTCCGGTAACGTAATTTGCGGCAATCTGATATCCACAAACGGAGACTTAATGGCTCTGGCACGTAATCTTTCCAGATGTGTTACCTTTGCATGCAAAGCTCTTCCTAATGAGGCAATGTCTGCTTTGGTAGCATCTTTTCGCATACGTTCCACCATTTTTTCTGTTCTTTCAATTTCTTCCTGATCTGCTGTGGCCAATTCCTGTAATTCGATTTTCTTTTGCAACAGGGCAAAATTATATTCTGTATAATTACCGTCAAATTCCTGAATGTCTGCATTTTCCAGATGTAAAATCTTATTGAAACAATGATTTAACAGATAACGGTTATGGGTAATCACCAGTAACGTTCCCTGATAGGAATTAATCAACTGACACAAATTGTTGATATTCGCAAAATCCAGGAAAACATCCGGCTCATCCATAATCAACAAATTCGGCTGTAGCAACATTTCTTTCATTACCTGAAGAAGTTTATATTCTCCACCGCTCAACTTGGAAATCTCTGTCTTTTCATGTCCTTCCATTCCCACAAGATGTAACTGTTTTTTAATATTACTTTCGTAATTATCCCCATCCATTGCCTGAAACAGATCCAGCAGTTTTTGATAACGCTCAAATACATTGTCCAAATCTTCTGCTGTTGCCATTTCATCACAGACTCTGGCCGTTTCTTCCTGATTCTGTACAAATTTTTCACTTAAAAAATCAAAAACTGTCTTTTCCTGATCTTTATCTGATTTGGAAAACTGATTTACATATCCAATTCTGCACTCATCACTCTTTAGAATCTTTCCATCATAAAGGTACTTCTCCGGATCGATGATCATATCTACCAATGTAGTCTTTCCGGTTCCGTTACTTCCAATAAAAGCACAATGCTGTCCTTCTTCCAGTGTAAATGATATATTTTTGTATAATTCCTTTGTGGGGAATTCGTAAGATAAATTTTCTACTTGAATCATATATTCTTCATTCCTTCCGCTTCAGCCACAAGCTGATTTACTCTAAAAAATTATATATATTATATCAAATATCTTAGTCAATGCCTATATTTATGTATTGTGACTTTTTTTATATTAGTAACCAAT
>CAZSBV010000083.1:0-2981 GCA_964605105.1 uncultured Lachnospiraceae bacterium
GTAATATGCATTATGTAAACTCTCCGGAAGAAGCATTGCAGGATGCTGCGATTTGTTTTGTATTTACCGAGTGGGGAGAAATTAAAGCAGTAACGCCGGAAGATTATAAGAAGCTTATGAGAATTCCGTTAGTATATGATGGAAGAAATCTGTATGCGACTGAAACTATGAAAGAAGCCGGAGTGGAATACTATAGCATTGGTAGATAATAGGAAGAAATCATATAGCTCATATTAATTAGAAAATATAATTAGTAATTGGTGGAGAAAAACATGAAACCGTTAAATATTGATAAAACATATTTCATTACCGGCGGTGCCGGATTTATTGGATTTTTCTTATCCAAATCATTGTTAGATAAAGGTGCAAAAGTAATCGGCTTTGACAATATGAACGATTATTATGAGGTATCCTTAAAAGAAGCGCGTCTTGAAATATTGAAAGAATATGACAATTATACCTTTATCAAAGGTGATTTAGCAAATAAAGAAGAAGTATTTTCTATATTTGAACAATATAAACCGGAAATCGTGGTGAATTTAGGAGCTCAGGCAGGTGTTCGTTATAGTATTGATAACCCCGATGCCTATATGCAGTCTAATATGATGGGATTTTTCCATATTTTAGAGGGCTGTCGTCATTATCCTGTAGAACACCTTGTATATGCTTCATCAAGCTCTGTGTATGGTGCTAATGATAAAATTCCATTTTCGACATCCGATCAGGTAGACAGACCAGTGAGTCTATATGCGGCAACGAAGAAGTCCAATGAACTGATGGCTCATGCTTATAGCAAACTGTATAAGATTCCATTAACAGGACTTCGTTTCTTTACGGTTTATGGTCCTATGGGAAGACCGGATATGGCTTACTTTAAATTTGCAAAGAAAATTATGAAGGGTGAACCAATTCAGATATATAACAATGGTGATATGTATCGTGATTTCACCTATGTTGATGATATTGTAAAAGGAATTGAAAATCTGCTTTGCAATCCTCCGGCTAAGGATGCTCAGGGAGCTTTTTACAAGATATATAATATCGGAAATAACAAACCGGAAAAGTTAATGGATTATATTGCGACTTTGGAGAAGTGTCTTGGAAAAGAGGCTAAGAAGGAATATTTGCCTATGCAGCCGGGAGATGTATATCAGACTTATGCAGATGTAACGGATTTAATGGATGATTTTGGATTCAAGCCAAGCACTACGATAGAGGAAGGTCTTTCCAAGTTTGCGGAATGGTTCAAGGGTTATTATCATTATGAGTAATTGTTAATGTTCATTGGAAATCTGTAAGATTTTCGAGCTTGCTCTGAATAGTTACAGAAGATGATATAGTCAGCTAAGGATAAAAGAAATGTTATTTAACTCTTATATTTTTATTTTCTTATTTTTGCCATTATGTTTAGTGGGATTCTATATTTTACAGAATAGACAAGCCACCCTTGCTAAGGTGTGGCTTACTTGTTTTTCCCTTTGGTTCTATGGATATTTTAATCAATCTTATTTGATGATTATGCTTTGTAGTATCATAGGGAATTATTTTATTCATTGCAGAATCGTTGAAGCAAGAAATAGGCAGGCTGATATAGAGATAGAGGGGAGCAGCAGACCTGAGATAAAGCGGGAAAGATTTGTAAATAGAAGCAAATATATAATGATAACGGGCGTTACCCTAAATCTGTTAGTATTATTTTACTTCAAATATTTTGATTTCTTCATAGAGAATGTAAATTCCCTCTTTGGCAGCAGTATTCCTTTGAAAAATATACTGTTACCTTTGGGAATCAGTTTCTTTACTTTCCAGCAGATTTCTTTTTTAGTAGATACTTATCGAGGAGAATTGAAAAGTGTTTCCTTCATTGACTATGCTCTTTTTGTATCTTTCTTTCCACAGTTAATCGCAGGTCCTATTGTAGTACATGAAGAAATGATTCCGCAGTTTGACAGAATTGGAAAAGATACCAGAAGTAAAGAAGAAAAATTGGAGATCTTTACAAAAGGAGTTTATGTATTTGTACTAGGTCTGGCAAAGAAAGTGTTAATTGCAGATACTTTTGGAATAGCAGTAGACTTGGCATATAGTAATGTAAATGCTATTAATGGATTTGAAAGTTTAATTACGATTTTATTTTATTCCTTGCAATTGTATTTTGATTTTAGTGGTTATTGCGATATGGCAAAGGGAATCGCCGGAATGTTCGGTATGAGCATAGCGAATAACTTTAATTCCCCATATAAGGCAGCCAATATTGTAGAGTTCTGGAAGCGCTGGCATATTACTTTGAGTCGCTTTTTTACGAAGAATATCTATATTCCTTTAGGCGGAAACCGTAAGGGTGAAGTAAGAATGTATGTAAATTATCTTATAGTCTTTTTCCTGAGTGGTCTCTGGCATGGAGCCGGATGGAATTATATTCTGTGGGGGATGATGCATGGTATATTATATGTGGTAACAAAGTGGTGGATGAATCGGAATAAAAAATCACGTGTTATTGTTAGCTTAGATACAAAGTGTAACGAAGATGCCGTTCAAAAAGACTGTATGAAAGATGAAACGAAGCATAAAGATGCAATGAAACATTGGAAATTGCGAATCATAAAGATTGCATCCTGTATGTTGACTTTCACCTACGTCAGCATCGCCTGGGTATATTTTCGAGCTTCTTCTGTAGAACAGGCAAATACCTTATTAATAAACATTTTCACAAAACCGTGGGCACTTCCGGGAAGCGGTTTTACCGAGGCTTTTAATCTGGGAGAATTTTGGTATGTATTGAAAATTCTTAAAGTTGCTACATTACCATATGCAGAATATTATATTATGATTTTATTTTCTGCTTTTGCGGTGTTGATAACGTTCTTTGGAAAGAATATAGATGAGCTGGCATCGAAGTTTAGACCAACAGTTTTGAACGCAGCAGTGACAGCGGTTCTGTTTATCTGGTGTGTAGTATCGTTGTCCGGAGTCAGTACGTT
>CAZSBV010000083.1:3081-7740 GCA_964605105.1 uncultured Lachnospiraceae bacterium
TGACAGCGGTTCTGTTTATCTGGTGTGTAGTATCGTTGTCCGGAGTCAGTACGTTTTTGTACTTCAACTTCTAAATAAGTTTGAAGTGTATGGAAAGGAGGCGGCCATGAAACAATTAAAAACCTGGCTACTTACGTTTGGTATCATAGCAGTATTAGGATTAGGAGCAGTTGCGGGACTGGTCTATCTTGTGGACCCCTTCTTTCAGTATCACAAACCATTGGAGGGATTTCCTTACATAGTAGATCATCAGGTGAATATGAATCCCGGTCTGGCGAAAAACATGGACTATGACAGCATTTTACTGGGATCTTCTATGACGGTTAGTTTTAATACCGACTGGTTTCAGGAAATTTGCGGATTAAAAACCCAGAAATTAAGCTATAATGGTGCCTATCCGAAGGATCAGGCAAATATCATGGATATTGTGTTTGATGCAAAGGGAGATTCCATAAAGCGAGTTTTTTTAGGAATTGACGAATTGAATTATTCCGGAGACATTGATCAGACGAAGTTTGAAATACCGGAATATTTATATGACAATAATTATTTTAATGATGTAAAATATTTATTTAATAAAGATGTAATCCTGGATTACATCTTGCGGGCAGCTGCAGACCCGAAAGATAAATCAGAATGGAATATGATCTATAAACCCTGGTGGCAGGACGAGCATTATCAGAAGGCGGCGGTATTAATGTATTATGAGCCGGCTCCGATTGCGGAAAGTGCACCGGATACAGAGATATTTATAGACAGAATAGCTGCGAATCTGGATGTCAATATTATTCCATATATTGAGGCTCATCCGGAGACTACGTTTACCATTTTTTATCCACCGTACAGTATTTTGTATTGGAACAATATCTGTAGGGGAAAAGAATTGGAGATAGTAATTGAAAAATACAGATATATGTCTGAGAGATTACTTGCATATGAAAATGTAGAAATTTTCTTCTTTCAGAATCAGGAAGAAATTATTTGCAACTTGAATAATTATGCGGATTATACGCATTATCATGGAAGAATTTGCAGATATATGGTAGAATGTTTTCAGAGTGACGAATGTCGCGTGACTATGGAGAATTTAGAAGAGGAATTGGACAAATTGTATCAATTGGCGGCAAATTATGATTATGAAGCAATTTACGATGATTGGTATAATTAGATAAAAATATGCTGGTTTTATTATTGATTTTAGCTCCCTTGGGGACAGGTTTAATTGTAAATAGATATATGGACAGAGAAAATAGGAGCATAGGGGTGTCCTATGTTTCGGGTTTCTTTATTTTGCTTGCAGCATTTCAACTGCTTGCAGTACCGATCGTGTTTCTGGACCCCTGGGGATTTGGAAATATAGTAAAGATTTTTAATGTGGTAACGACTCTCCTTACCGGATTTGGAGTGATTGGGACACTGCATTTATGGCGTAAGGAAGGGGGTGTATTTCACAAAACAACTGGCTGGAAGCAGAAAGGGAAAATAGAAAAGACACAGTGGGTGATTGTGTTCATTTTGATGATATTTCAGGTGTTTATGGCTGTAACACATGCTTCCTTTGATGGTGATGATGCTTATTATGTGGTTCAATCTGTGATTACAGACGAAACCAATACGTTATACAGAATTTTGCCGTATACGGGGCTTAGTACAAATCTGGACATGCGTCATTCCATGGCAGTATTTCCTTTGTGGATTTCTTATATTGCAAGGATGACAGGAATTCATGCAACTATAGTAAGTCATACGATTTTGCCGGTAATATTGATTCCGCTGACGTATCTGATTTATTATGAAATTGGCAAAAAGTTATTTAAGGAAAAGCGGGAACAGCTTCCTTCTTATATGATTTTTACATGTATGCTTCAGATATTTGGAAATGTATCTATTTATAATAACGCAACCTTTTTCCTAATGCGTACCTGGCAGGGGAAATCTATGTTAGCGAATGTGGTAATTCCCGGAATCTTTATGATTTTATTGTGGCTCTTTGAAGGGGGACCGGAAAAGAGGGGGAAAAGGAATGGGATGTGGTTTCTGTTGTTTACAATAAACATCGTTGCAGCAATGATGAGTACAGCCAGTGTTTTCTTAAATACCATCTTAATTGCAGTTATGGCCATTGTTTTTTGTATACAGGAGAAAAATCCGAAAATTCTGTTTAAAATGGCGGCTTGTTGCATCCCGTGTGCAGCATACGCATTGTTGTATATTTTGTTGTAAGGGGGCTGCTGGATGAGAGAGATATTAGTAATATTTCAGGAATTTACAGGAAGTGGCTTTCTGACGATATTGTATTTGTTGACATTATTATATTTGTGGACTTCTGAAAAAAATCCTACATTTAGGGCGATTTTTGTATATGGGGCTTCGATAATTCAGTTATTATTCTTTATGCCATTATTTTATTATGGTTATCAATTGCTGGACGAAGGAACTTATTATCGTATTCTTTGGATTTTACCCATGACGATTACAATTGCTTATGCGGCAGTGAAAATATTGGGAAGATATCCCATTGGCAGTATAGCCATAGGTGCTGTAATGATTATAGTATGTGGGCAGTATGTTTACTCTAATGAGAATGTTTCATGGGCTGAAAATGCGTATCACATTCCTCAGGAAGCAATAGAAGTATGTGATATGATTATGCCGGAGGAAGATGAAGAGAGAGTTACCGGAGTATTCCCGGATAGCCTGATTCATTTTGTGCGGCAATATTCCAGCAGAATTCAGATGGCATATGGAAGAGACTATCTTGCTCCGGACTGGATTTACGGTGATCATCCGTTGAGAAAAGTGATGAATCAGGAAGAAATTAGAATTTCTGAGCTGGTAAGACTTGCCACGGAGCAAAAATGTCAGTATATTATATTAGAGAAGAACAAAGAGTTGATTGGCAATTTTGAAAAATTAAAAGTTTTTAAAATTGGCGAAACAACCAATTATGATATTTATCGAAATTATCAGGTGGATATCGAGAAAACAAAGTAAACTAATTTATACAACGGAGGGAAAGACATTATGACAAAGGCAGAAATCCTGAAAAAAGAGATTTTGACACAGTATCGGAGTTTGCGTCAATTTGCACTGGAGATGGAAATTCCATACAGTACTTTAGTAACTGCATTGGAAAGAGGAATTGAAGGGATGGCATACGGAACCGTAATTAGAATGTGCGGAAAACTTAATTTGAATCCGATTGATTTCACCTCTTTAGAACGTGATACTACTATCAGTGAACAGCTGTTGGAAAACAGAGTGATGCAGTACTATGTAAAACTCAATCAGGAAGGTCGTGACAAGGTTCTTGGAATCATGGAAGACTATTCTGAAATCCATAAATACAAAGAAAAATAGAATAGGGTTGAAGCGAGAATTAAGTAAGGCTGGTGTGAAATGATGAGAGTCATTTTACATCAGCCTTTTAATATGATTTGTTGATACAAATGTTATGTATCAGAAGTTTAACAATAATAATTAAATAATAATCCACTATAATTACTGGTGGCATATGGTGAAGTGAAATTCTTCCCCGGATTTTTATATGCCACAATTCTTTGGTTTGCATAGTTCAGCGGGTCTCTTGAAATTTCCTCTCCTTTATTAAATAGAGAAGAAGAAAAGTCTTTTAATGGAGATAGCAAATCATATGCATCACCGCTCTCAGCAGTCTGCGTCAAAAGATTGTCGTCGATGGAAAGAGAGCCGCTTTCTGTAATATTGATACCAATAGCATCTAATTCGTTACGATAAAGTCTGGCTACATTTTTAGTTTCATAACTTAGTTTGTTGGAAGAAGTAATGGCTTTGTACTGATCTGCTGCCTGCAAAAAAGTATTATAACCACTTACTAAGTTACGAATGTTATCCTTCAAAGAATCCACGTTAGCTTTCAGACCGATGGTCACCGGTTCGTTAGAATCAGGTGAAACACCATTAAGGGTAATTTCGAATGCCTGATTGATCGTGAAATGGTTGGAGGCAGTACTGTTTTCTTTGCCATCAATCGTAAAGTGAGCATTGGAAGCATCACGTGCAATATAATCAATTCCTAAAAAATCTACCACATCAAATGTAGAATTATGCGTAGTATTCTGGATGGTGAATAATGGTGATCCGGGAGTATTACCTTCACCGGTCTGGTTGGATTCTATTTTTAAAACGGAAGTATTATTTTCATCATCTATAATAGATGCGTTCAAACCGATATTGGCATGATTGAATAAGCGCACCAGCTTGGATTGCACATCAATATTGGTATCTTCTTCACCAACTGTAAACTGAAATTCATATGCCAGATTATTGAAATTAACATCAAAGGAATAGGTTCCGGGTTTCATTCCTTGTTCGTCATTAGGAAGAGAATAGCCTATATTGGTCTGTGGTGTAGCCAGATTCTGAACTTCTACTTCATAAGAAGCGGATTCCTCGGAAGACTCAGGATTTTCACCAATATATTTTACGGAAACAATATCTTCGTTAGAGGAAAAAGCGACTTTGTTCTTGAATAAATCATTTTCAGTACTTCCGGCAGTGCTCAGGATTGTATGCTGCAGCTGTCTGGTATTCTCTTTTAAAGAGAGAGCAAAGGAAGTGGTTTTCTCATTACGGTCATATAAATACAGAGGAGCTTCTTTGTTCAGTTTTAAAATATTG
>CAZSBV010000084.1:0-1977 GCA_964605105.1 uncultured Lachnospiraceae bacterium
GGAACGGGCAGACTACCGTAACAATCACTGGGGCAAAGTAATAACTTAATGTTGCCGCAGATACAGAAGTGTATTTATAAGCTTCAAATAATAAAATCCAGTTAAATCCCATTGCCATACCGGAAAACAGTAGTAGGGGAAGCTCTTTTTTTATGGAAGATAATTTTAATTTATCTTTGGAAATTAACAAGTATCCGCCAATTAAAATGGCAGCCAGGACAGCACGGTAAAGTGCCAATTCGCCGGAAGTAACAGAAATATTTCTTACAAAAATGGCCAGAGTACCAAAAATAGCCATAGATATAATAAGTTGCAGACGGGCTTTGGTTGTATTTGGCGATGAATTATTTATAGAGCCAGGTTTGGTAATATTATTTAGAGTAGTGTTTGAATTCATAACTTTCTCCTGTGTATATATGGTAATATAGTTTGTTTTATCAAAAATACGGAATAATGTCAAAATATTTATTGGACAAATATTATTTTTATATAAAATAGATTGGTTTTTATTTTAAATAATTGGAGCAAGTGATAGAATCTATGTATATAAATCCAAAATTAAGTTACAAAGGAGACATATAACATGTTTCAAAAGAAAACACCTTATCAAAAAGAATGGGAAAAGTTTATAAAAAAAGAGCAGAAATATATAGAGAAACAAAAAGAGAAAAAGGAAAGTTTCCTGAATCAGAAACTGGAAGAAAAGGTACCGGAAAAATTACAGGAGACTTTGGATACTGCCTTTGCGAAAGCTTTTCATCTTATATTTGAAAAGGGAACAGGGATTATTGAAAAAACTTATCGTAAAGAAGAAATTGAAAAGAAATATCAGATTAATGAGTTTACTAATGAATTAAAGCAGGATAAGAAAAGCCTTCGCGCGTTTTCGAAAAATGCGAAAGGTTCCGGAACAAAGAATCTGGTGATGTCCGGAGCCGCAGGAATTGGTATGGGGATTCTGGGAGTGGGAATTCCGGATATTCCTGTTTTTACGGGAATGATGTTAAAGAGCATTTATGAAATTGCCATGCATTATGGTTTTTCCTATGAGACTGAGGAAGAGCAGTATTTTATTTTGCTTCTGATTCAGGGAGCTGTTTCTCATGGAAAAGAGATGTTGGCAATAGATCATAAAATTAATCAGTACATAACATCTTCTATATGGTTGGAAGAGGATACGAAAGAAGAAATGATTCAAAGGACAGCCGCTTGTTTATCGAAAGAATTGTTATATATGAAATTCCTACAGGGAATTCCTGTGGTGGGAGCTGTAGGCGGAGCCTATGATGTGGTTTACATGAAGCAGATTACAGAATATGCAAATCTGAAATATGAGAGAAGGTTTTTAGAGAAGTTAAAAGTCAAGTCTAAAGAAAAATAATATATTTTATATTTTAAAGTAATTAAGAAGCTATTTGTTATATAAGTATTAAAAATTGTTTATTAGTAAAAAATTCTATTATATAGAAAAAGGAAGCAAACAGGAATATGAAGATTAGAAAAATGACAGAATCAGACAGACTGGCAGTAGTAGAAATGATGCGGACATTTTATCATTCTCCGGCAGTTTGGACCAATGGTTCAGAGGAAATTTATAACAATGATGTTACTGCCTGTGTAACGGAAAACCCTTATGCAGAAGGTTTTATTTTTGAAAATGAAAAAGAGATTATGGGCTATGGTATGATTGCCAAAAGCTACTCCACAGAGTTTGGAAAAGCATGTATTTGGATTGAAGATTTATACTTGAAAGAGGAATACCGAGGAGAAGGAATTGGCAGCAGTTTCTTTCAGTATTTGGAGAAAGAGTATCCGAATACTATTATGAGACTGGAAGTGGAAGAGGACAATATCAGAGCAGTAGCGGTATATCAGAAAAATGGATATGAAACACTTCCCTATATGGAGATGAAAAAAGAGCTTGGTTAAAGATAAAAAAATAGGGAAAAGAAATGTCAACAAAGAAGAGAAAAGAGG
>CAZSBV010000084.1:2077-7735 GCA_964605105.1 uncultured Lachnospiraceae bacterium
AAAGAGGTGCCTAATGGATTTAAAGAAATTTGCAACAGAAACACGCAACCCAAATTCAGAAAATCTGGATATTATGTCGGCCTTGGAAATTGTAACTTTGATGAATCAGGAAGACAGAAAAGTGTGTCTGGCGATTGAAGAGGTATTACCTGAAATTGCAAAGTTGGTTGATATCGTAGCAGATGCTTTTGAAAAAGGTGGAAGATTGATTTACATGGGAGCAGGAACCAGTGGAAGATTAGGTGTGTTAGACGCTTCTGAATGTCCACCTACCTATGGAGTATCGCCGGAGCAGGTGGTAGGTATTATGGCGGGTGGTGATTATGCACTTCGTAATGATGTGGTAGGTGATGAAGACAAACCGGAACTTGGAAAACAGAATCTAATCGATATTAATCTAACAAAAGAAGATGTTGTAGTGGGGATTGCTGCCAGTGGACGTACCCCCTTTGTTGTGGGTGGTCTTGAGTATGCAAAAGAACTTGGTTGTGTAACGGCAGCCATTGCATGTAACAAAAATAGTGTTATTGGGCAAGTTGCAGACATTGCCATTGAAGCCCAGCCTGGACCGGAAGTGTTGACCGGTTCCACCAGATTAAAAGCCGGAACAACGCAGAAGCTGATTTTGAATATGATTACAACTGCTTCTATGGTAAGGACCGGAAAAGCATATCATAATTTGATGGTCGATGTGGTACAAAGCTGCGACAAATTGTGTGTACGTGCAGAAAATATTGTTATGGACAGTACCGGTGTAACCAGAGAAGAAGCACGTGCAGCTATTGATAAAGTAGGTGGTAATGTAAAATTAGCAATTACCATGATTCTAACAGAAACAGATGTGGATGCTGCTAAGGAATTATTGAAACAGGCAAAAGGCCATGTACGCGTGGCAATTAAATTGTCTCAAGAAATAAAGTGAGAAATTCGTGTAAAAATACAAGTATCCCAAGAGGATAAATAATAATTTGGTTTAGGACGGAAGAGAAGATGAAAAAGACACTAGGTAGTAAATTTTGGGCAGCAATGATTATTTTTGGTTTAGTGGGACAGATTGCCTGGGTAGTAGAGAACATGTATCTGAATGTGTTCCTATATAAAATGTTTCATGCATCGGCAGCAGATATTTCCATGATGGTAGGTGCCAGTTCTGTGGCGGCAACCCTGACAACCATTCTTATTGGTGCTTTATCCGATAAAATGGGAAAACGAAAGGTTATCATTTGTCTGGGATACATAGTTTGGGGAATTTCTATTTTGGGTTTTGGTCTTATTAAGGTAGAAACCTTAACTCCAATTGCAGGTGGTGCAGTTCAGGCAGCAGCCCTTGGCGTGGCTCTGACTATTGTATTAGACTGTATTATGACATTTTTTGGTTCTGCGGCCAATGATGCAGCGTTCAATGCGTGGCTGACAGACAAAGGCGGTGATGGAAACCGAGGAAAAATAGAAGGTTTTAACTCTATGATGCCGTTGGTTTCTATTTTAGTAGTATTTGGCGGTTTTATGGGATTCAATCTGGATCTGGCAGAAAGCTGGAATACCATTTTTAATATTATCGGTGGTGTAGTTATTGTTATCGGTGTTCTTGGATTCTTTTTAATTGAAGAAGCGGAAACCACAGTAAAAGAAACAGACCGATCATATTGGGGAACGGTAATTTACAGTTTCCGTCCCAATGTGGTCAAAAATCATAAATTATTATATTGTGTATTAGGTGCATTTGCGCTTTTCGGAATATCCATTCAGACCTTTATGCCATATTTAATTTTGTATTATGAGAAATCTTTGAATATGGCAAACTATGTTCTGATTATGGCACCGGCAATTATTCTGGCAGCAGTGGCAACAGCCCTTTATGGAAAAGTATATGATATGCAGGGATTTAAGGGCAGCATTTGTATTAGTGTTGGTGTATTGCTGGCGGGGTATGTGATTTTACTATTTACCAGAACTACAGTACCGGTATTTATCGGTTCCTTATTGATGATGACAGGTTATATGACCGGAATGTCTGTATTTGGAGCTATGATTCGTGACAATATTCCGGAAAATAAATCCGGTCAGTTCCAAGGAATTCGTATTATCGGGCAGGTACTGATTCCGGGAATCATAGGCCCGGCAATCGGTGCTTTCGTTCTTCGTGATGCAGAACAAATTTTAAATAATGACGGAACCTATTCTTTCTTACCCAATGCAAATATCTGGGCAGCGGCCATTGTGACCGGTCTGGTGTTATGTGTTGGATTAAACATGATTTTTACCATGATGAGAAATGGTCATTATAATCTTTTATCTGAAACCGGAGAAGAATTTATTGAAGAAAAGCAGATGCCTTGGCAGGAATATCCAAGACCACAGATGAGACGTGATAAATATTGTCTGTTAAATGGAACCTGGAAATGTAATGGCAGTGATATTTTAGTACCTTTTGCTCCTCAGGCACCTTTGTCCGGATATGGGAAAAAGGTAGATGACAAATTGGTATATGAAAAAACTTTTGTAATACCGGAAGATTTTAATAAAGAGCGAATTCTGCTTCATTTCGGAGCAGTGGACCAGATTGCAACTGTCTGGTTGAATGGTGAAAAACTGGGAAGTCATGAAGGCGGATATTTACCATTCTCCTTTGATATTTCAAAGGTAGTTAAAAGGAAGGAAGCAAATCAGTTAAAAGTAGAGGTGATCGATACTTTATCCAGAGATTATCCATATGGAAAGCAGACCAAGAAACGTGGCGGAATGTGGTACACACCGGTCAGCGGAATCTGGCAGACAGTATGGTTGGAAGAAGTGGCAGATTCCTATATTGAAAAAGTGATTATGACACCTGACTTAACAGGTGTGGATATAGAACTTGTTTTTGGCGGTTCCTGTGGAAAAGCAAACAAAGGATTTGATGTGGCTGTGGAAATCGAACCGGGCAAGGTCATAAGCAGACATTTTGAGGGGAAGAAAGGACGTTTAGAAATCGATGGAATTATAGATGAAAAAGGAAAACCTCACGCAGCAAAGCTTTGGACTACGGAAACACCTTATCTATATTCTATCAGTATTTCCTGTGATGAAGATAAAGTAGATAGTTATTTCGCTTTAAGAACGATTGCCATTGAAAATCAAAATGGCGTGAACAGAGTGGTATTGAATGGAAAGCCTATTTTCATGCATGCGGTACTGGACCAGGGATATTTCTGTGATGGTCTGTTCTTACCGGCGAAAGCAGAAGAATATGAAAAAGATATCCTTCGCATGAAAGAGCTGGGTTACAATATGTTGAGAAAGCATATTAAAGTAGAACCGGAAGCCTTCTATTATGCCTGTGATGGATTAGGAATGCTGGTAATGCAGGACATGGTCAATAACGGTGGTTATAGCTTTATTTTTGACACAGCACTTCCTACCTTTGGGTTTAAGACAAGAAATGATGCAAAAGGAAGAATAGAGGGAAAATGTAAAGAATTTTTCAAACAGCATACAAAAGAAACCATCGAACATTTATACAATCATCCGAGTATTGTTGCCTATACTATATTTAATGAAGGATGGGGACAGTTCAACAGTGATGAAATGTATGATTACGTAAAAGAATTAGATCCGACCAGACTGGCAGACTCCACTTCCGGCTGGTTTGCCCAGAAGAAAAATGACTTTGACAGTGAACACATTTATTTCAAAGTCATTCCACTGGAACCAAAAGAAAGACCGCTTTTTGTATCTGAGTGCGGTGGCTATACCATGGCAGTAGATGGTCATTTCTATAGCAAATATGCTCAGTATGGTTACGGTGCCAGCGACACGAAGGAAGCTTTGACAAAAGATATTCTTTATATGTATGAAAATATGATTTTACCATATGTAAAAGACGGGGTTTGTGGATGTGTCTATACGCAGCTCAGTGACGTAGAAGACGAAATTAATGGTCTGTATACTTATGATAGAAAAGTATGTAAAGTCGTAAAAGAGGATATGCTTGCCATGGCAGAAAAATTGCAGGAGCAGTTGGAATCCTGAAACAGATAAAAACATTATGTAACTAAATATACATAGATGAGAATAATGTGAAATGTGCATAAGTAGTACATGAAAAGTATTGAAGATGAGTGAAAAAGGAGGAAGTTATGAACCAGCAAATAGAACAATTGAAGAAAATTATCGATGAAAGCAATAACATTGTCTTTTTTGGCGGAGCAGGAGTGTCTACAGAAAGTGGAATTCCTGATTTTCGAAGTGTAGATGGTTTGTACAATCAGAAATATGATTATCCTCCGGAAACTATTTTGAGTCATACTTTTTATAGAAGGAAAACAGAGGAATTTTATCGTTTTTATCGAGATAAAATGATATGTCTGTCTGCCAAACCAAATGCGGCGCACTTAAAATTGGCACAGTGGGAAGCAGAAGGAAAATTGAAAGCGGTAGTTACACAGAACATTGACGGGCTTCACCAGATGGCAGGAAGTAAAAAAGTATTGGAGCTTCATGGTTCTGTACTTCGTAATTACTGTGAAGACTGCGGTAAGTTCTATGACGCAGAGTTTATTTTAAATTCTACAGGAGCACCGAAGTGTGAATGCGGCGGAGGCGTGAAACCGGATGTGGTTTTATATGAAGAAGGTCTGGACAATTACACGTTACAGGAATCTATTCGTTGCATCAGTGAAGCGGATGTGTTAATTATAGGAGGAACTTCTCTGGCAGTATACCCGGCAGCGGGACTGATTGATTATTATCGGGGAAATAAATTGATTCTGATAAACAAGACACCGACTCCAAGGGATAAAATGGCTAATCTGGTGGTATCGGGAAGTATTGGAGAGATTTTTGCACAGCTATAGTATGATAAATGGTTGAAAGATCAAAAAGAACAGTTAATATTTAAGGTTTATAGATAAAATGGAATAAATGTAACATTAGGTATTAGGAACAGGAGAAAGTATGGATATCCGTGTAGGCGATATTATTACATTAAAAAAGCAGCATCCTTGTGGAAGTAAAGATTGGGAAGTGTTAAGAATTGGGGCGGACTTTCGTTTGAAATGTAAGGGTTGCGACCATCAGATCATGATTCCAAGACCACAGGCAGAAAAGAATATCAGAAATATTCAGAGGAAAGAAGAAACTTAGAAAAGTATTGGGAAAAATACAAATTTAAATTCTAAAAAACCCTTGCAAAATAGGGAATTCTATGGTATTATTCTAACTCGTGATATATTAATTCCTTGCTCTATATATGATAGGGCCAGAGACCAAAAGGAGGTAACAAGCATGAACAAATATGAATTAGCATTGGTTGTTAGTGCAAAACTCGAAGATGAAGAAAGAGTTGCAACAGTTGAAAAAGTAAAAGCTTATATCGAAAGATTTGGCGGTCAGATTACTAATGTTGACGACTGGGGCAAAAAAAGATTAGCTTACGAAATCCAGAAAATGAAAGAAGGATTTTTCTACTTCATCCAGTTTGATGCTGAAGCTACAGCACCAGCAGAAATCGAAGCTCGAGTTCGCATCATGGACAACGTTTTAAGATATTTAGTTGTTAGACAGGACGCGTAGTTTAAGGCGTACCTTCCGGTATGCCGGAAAGGGAGAAGATTTATGAACAAAGTAATTCTTATGGGACGATTAACAAGAGATCCTGAGGTTAGATACTCTCAGAAT
>CAZSBV010000085.1:0-5157 GCA_964605105.1 uncultured Lachnospiraceae bacterium
AATATGGTATTTCCGGAAGGTGCTGTTCCTTGCGTATTAGATGGATATTATTATCCAAGCCATAAAGCGACAGATTTTTATCATCATTATAAAGAAGATATTGCATTAATGGCTGAAATGGGATTCCGTACATTTCGTATGAGTATTTCCTGGCCAAGAATTTTCCCGGATTTAGAGTCTGATACTCCTAATGAAGAGGGATTAAAATTCTATGATGATGTATTTGATGAATTAAATAAATATGGTATTGAACCATTGGTAACTCTGGCACATTTTGAAATTCCGGTAGATCTGGTAATGAAATATGGCGGATGGCAGAATAGAAAAGCAGTAGATTTGTTTGTAAAATATACTACTACTGTATTGAATCGCTATAAAGGAAAAGTAAAATACTGGCTGACATTTAATGAAATTAATATGATGGAATTTATGCAGTCTTCCACTATCGGTGTACTAAATGCTACAGATGAAAGCAAAGCTCAGGCAGCATTACATCAGTTCCTTGCAAGCTCTTTAACAGTTAAGGCTGCACATGAAATTTCTTCTGACTATCAGGTGGGTATGATGCTTTGTTATATGCCTTTGTATGCAGAAACATGCGATCCGGCAGATCAGTTATTTGTACTGAAAAAGGCACAGGAACAGTTCCTGTTCTACAGTGATGTTCAGATGACAGGGAAATATCCAAATTACAAATTAAAGGAATATGAAAGAAAAGGCATTGTGCTTCAGACAGAAGCAGATGATCTCGATATTATTGAAAAATATCCATGTGATTTCATGAGCTTTTCATGCTATGGTTCTACCACATTTACTACTCATGATGATTTTGTTGCTAATGGCGGTGGAAATGGTATTATGGGTAAAAAGAACCCATATCTGGAAGCAAATGCGTGGGGATGGGAAACAGATCCACAGTGCTTAAGAATAGCATTAAATACCTTATATGACAGATATCAAAAACCACTTTTCATTGTAGAAAATGGTATTGGCTGGGCTGATGTTCTGGAAGAAGACAATTCAGTTCATGATTCTTACAGAATTGATTATTTGAGAAAAAATATTCAGGCAATGAAAGATGCGGTTCTTATCGATGGTATACCTTTGATGGGATATACTATGTGGGGATGCATCGACCTTGTTTCAGCCGGAACAGGTGAAATGAAGAAACGTTACGGTTTCGTATATGTCGATATGGATGACCTTGGTAACGGAACTATGAAACGTTATAAAAAAGATTCCTTCTACTGGTATAAAAAAATGATTGCCAGTGATGGAGAAGATTTAGATTAATAATTAATTAAAAACTTATATTTTACGACATTATCTATTTTGAATTGCACATAAACTTAAAGGGCGTCCGGTTCAGGGCGCCTTTTGTGCTACAGAATTTTAAAGGGAAGCAAAAGGGAAGCAAAATATATTTCAGATACAGATGGAAATTCAGCTCATGATGAACAGTATATAAGAAAATAGGATTTATAGAATAAACTTTGAAAAATGAGGAATGTAAAATGGAGAATATAGGGAAAATAATCTTTATAGATGTAGATGGAACTTTAGTGGATTACGAAAACAATTTGCCTGAATCAGCAATTAAAGCAATTCGTATGGCAAGGCAAAACGGACATCGTATTTATATCAGTACCGGACGCAGTAAAGCGGAAGTGTATCAAAATATTTGGGATATTGGCTTAGATGGTATGATTGGTGGTAACGGAAGTTATGTGGAAGATAAGGGGCAGGTAATTATGCACCGTTTGATTTCAGAAGAACAGTGCCGTAGGATTGTAGATTGGCTGCATAGTAGGAAATTGGAATTTTATCTGGAAAGTAACAATGGGTTGTTTGCCAGTGAGCATTTCGAGGAAGCATGTGAATCTACCATTCAGGAATACAGCAGAAGAAAAGGTAAAATAGACATAGATAAGATTAGTGTACGAAGTGCTTTTCCGGAAATGATTTTTGACGGTGAATTGTACAGAGATGATTTAAATAAAGTCAGCTATAAATTGAATAGTTATCAGGATTTTTTGGATACAAAAGAACAATTTCCTGATTTGGAAAACGGAACATGGGGTGGAGCAGGGGAGACTGCACTTTTCGGAGATTTGGGAGTAAAAGATATTACAAAAGCAAGTGCTATCGAATGTTTGTTAGAACATCTGGGAGCAGATAGAAAAGATACTATTGCCTTTGGAGATGCTAAAATTGATATTCCGATGTTGGAATATTGCGAAGTAGGAGTTGCCATGGGTAGTGGCGGTGAAGAAATAAAATTGATAGCTGATTATGTAACTGATGATGTGGACAAAGATGGTCTGTATAAGGCTTTTGTGCAATTAGGATTAATATAATGATAGTGCCGAAAATAGCGGAATAGTCATTTTCGGCACTATTGTCTATCTTTTATAAAGTAATAAATTTTTAAAATGAAGTTTTTTTAATAAGGTGGAAGAAATTTTTGGGCACCATAGTATGTGATATCACTTACAATATGCCCTAATTCTTCTAAAGAAACAGGAATTTCATTTCTTAACCATTTCGTAAAAACATTATTAATTCCAGAGGCAAAGAATGTAGTGTAAACGATGATTTCTTCTTTGTTCAAATCAACAATTTCGGAAAAATAACTTGTAAGAGTACGAATCATAACAGCCTCAATTTGTTCCCAAAAATAATGAAAATCAGGATGCTGGACGATGCGCTTTAAAAAGTCAATATCTTGCTCTAATAACTCGTTCATACATCGAAAATAGGCATGTGCATCATAAGGTTTTTCGGAAAACTTATATTTTTTCAGAATGATTAAAAATTGATTCATTTTTTCTTCAGTAATTTCCTTGATAACATCTTCGGTAGATTCATAGTGAAGGTAAAAGGTTTTTCGGTCGATATTTGCTTTTTTGGCTATGTCTGTAACGGTTATCTTGGCAGTTCTTTTTTCTAGAAACAGTTCCATGTATGCTGATTGAATAGCAGTTTTTGTTTTTTGTACTCTACGATCCATAAATATACCCCATTTTATATATTTTTGTGGATTATTCCTTAATTATAGAATAACTGGTAATTGAATTTGTATTTATAATTATCTAAAATTATAATACCCAAGTGTGGAAAAATCAATAATTGTGGAAGGAATTGTAAGCGATGAATGAAATTAAAAATCCAAAAAAACCACTATATTTTTATTATGTAATTGCCTTATTGGTGATATTCCTATTTAATTCCATGGCATTACCATTTTTTATGAACATGCAAGTGAAGGAAGTTGACTATGGTACTTTTATGACCATGACAGAAAATCAGGAGATTGGAAGAGTTGAAATTCAGGAGAATCAGATTGTATTCACGAATAAAGATGATACAAAGTTCTATAAAACCGGGTTGCTAAATGATGCGGATTTAGTAGATAGATTACATGAATCAGGAGCGGTCTTTGCCAGTGAAATTGTAGAAGAAATGTCTCCTATGTTATCTTTTTTCATGACATGGGTATTGCCGATTTTTATCTTTTTTGGAATAGGTCAGGTTTTTTCTAAAAAGTTGGTAGAAAAAGCAGGTGGTCCAAATTCCATGATGTTCAATACCGGAAAAAGCAATGCAAAGATATATGTAAAATCTTCCAGTGGAATTACTTTTGATGATGTAGAAGGTGTAGATGAAGCAGAAGAAAATTTGGCAGAAATTGTAGATTATTTACATAATCCTGATAAATACAAGGAAATTGGTGCTTCTATGCCGAAAGGTGTTCTTTTAGTAGGACCTCCCGGTACAGGTAAGACAATGTTGGCAAAAGCAGTAGCAGGAGAAGCAGATGTTCCGTTTTTCTCTATGTCTGGTTCAGAATTTGTAGAAATGTTTGTTGGTATGGGAGCATCCAAGGTAAGAGATTTGTTTAAGCAGGCAAAGGAAAAAGCACCATGTATCGTTTTTATTGATGAAATTGATGCGATTGGTCAGAAGCGTAATAGTGGGGCTCATGGTGGAAATGATGAGAGAGAACAGACATTAAATCAGCTTTTGACAGAAATGGATGGATTTGAAGGAAACAGTGGTGTTATTATCCTGGCTGCGACTAACCGACCGGAATCTTTGGACCCGGCATTGACGAGACCGGGACGATTTGACAGGCGAGTACCTGTGGAACTGCCGGATTTAAAAGGCAGAGAAGCAATTTTAAAAGTACACTCACAGAAGATTAAAATTGCCGATGATGTGGATTTTGAAAAGATTGCAAGAATGGCATCCGGTGCCAGTGGCGCAGAGCTTGCCAATATCGTAAATGAAGCAGCACTTAGAGCGGTAAGAGCGGGAAGAAAGTTTGCTACTCATGCAGATATGGAAGAAAGTATTGAAGTGGTAATTGCAGGATATCAGAAGAAGAATGCAATCCTTACAGATAAAGAAAAAATGATTGTGGCGTACCATGAGATTGGACATGCTCTGGTTGCAGCAAAACAGAATAATTCAGCTCCGGTACAGAAAATTACCATTGTTCCGAGAACTTCAGGAGCCCTTGGTTATACCATGCAGGTGGAAGAAGGAAATCATTACTTAATGAGCAAAGAGGAAATCGAAAATAAAATTGCTACTTATACCGGCGGACGTGCAGCAGAGGAAATCTGTTTTGGCTCCATTACGACAGGGGCATCCAATGATATTGAGCAGGCGACAAAATTAGCAAGAGCTATGATTACACGTTATGGTATGAGCAAGGATTTTGGTATGGTTGCTATGGAAACAGTAACAAATCAGTATTTAGGAGGCGAGTCAGCATCTAGTTGTTCTATAGAAACACAGACAAAGATTGATGAAGAAATTGTAGAACTGGTAAAGAAACAATATGACAAAGCAGTAAACATATTGAAGGAAAACAGAGAGAAACTGGATGAGTTATCTAAGTTCTTATATGAACGCGAAACGATTACCGGCGAAGAATTCATGAAAATATTGAATGGCTAAATAATATATATTGAGAAGATATCGTTGTACAGTTAGTGTACCATTAATTGTTCTCCGTTTCCCCTTTTTGAAATACCCTGTGATGAGCAGGGTATTTTTCATTAGAGTAAAGAAATTGTAAGTTGAATAAGAAATAAAAGAATGAGAGTAATCACGTTCTAAGGTATAATGGTTTCGACGAAAAAATCATAT
>CAZSBV010000085.1:5257-7681 GCA_964605105.1 uncultured Lachnospiraceae bacterium
TCATATTTAAGTATAACATTTCAATAATACACATTAAAATTCGAATTTATTTCCAATAATCAAAAATGAAAAGAAAAATTAACTATTTAATATGACTTTACACCTTTTTCAAAAGCCTTTATAATATAGTTATCATCTATAGGAAAGGGGCGATTATATGTATATGGAGGATACAATGTCAGACAAAGAAATGATGAAAGTAAGTGTGGAAGAATTTTCAAGATTGCAAAAATATATGATTCTTACAATAGACAAGGAGTCAGAAGCATATAAAACAATGTATGAAAGATATGTTGAATTGAAGGTAATTTTAACTTCTTTTGGAGTCAATTTGACAGAGCTTGATAGGGTAAAACAGTAAATATTAACTTGGGTGTAAGTCTTTTAAATTTGATCCTCTGTAAAGTTAAGGACTTTGCAGAGGATATTTTATGTTTTATGATATTATTAAATTAGAGGTATTAAAAAGTGAAATCAGAAAAAAGAAACTCAAAGTTGTTACTTTGCTTGGTAATAGGGTGTTTAACAATATGTAGTCTCACTGGCTGTAGACTTTCTGACAAGAGTAAAAAAGCAGAGCTGATCAAGACAGAAGACAATAATTTTATATACGGAAATGAAAAAAGTAAAAAGTATTATGAAATCACCCAGCTTCCTTTTCCGACCTTTTGGGGTGGTGAAGCATACTCTATTATTACGCCGGCAGGTGATTTATATTTAATTGACGGTGGTTTTCAGGGAGAAGATGGACAGCGCATTGCTCAATATATTGAAGAAAATGGCGGGAAAGTAAAAGGATGGATTCTGACCCACCCTCATGTAGATCACATTGGAGCTTTTCTGGATTATATGGCGGTGAACAGTGAAAATGTAGAAAATGTTTATTTTTCTCCATTTACCAGAGAGTTTTTTGAGGAAGAGGAAGACCCTGCCATTTATGAAATTTTAAATAATCCAAATGCAATTTTATTCTATCAGTTCTTAGATATGATGGAAATGACCAAAGAAAATACAAGGTATATTCCTATGATTACGGGAGATAGGTTAACGATTGGCGATTTACAACTAGAGTGTTTTTCTTCTTTTAGCCCGGACAGACATGATGTAAATGCCAATTCCTTAGTAGTTACAATCTCTTATGAAGATTTTGTATTATTGCTTACCGGAGATATGACGGAGGCAACTTTGGAAGATATGAAAGAAGAAATTCCGGAAGAGTCTATTCTTTGGGATGCGGATATTATTCAAATCCCTCATCATGGATATATGGCTGGAATTGCCAGCGATGCTTTGTATCAGGCAACAAAACCGGAATATGCCCTTTTGGATTGTACTGTAGAAGAATATGAAAATAATAGTGTAAATATTCAAAATCATGTTCAGATGGTGGAAAATCTGGAAATCGAAGTTTTGAAACGATTTGATGATGAAGATGGAAATAAGATTACAATTTATGTTCCATAGAGGTTGAAACATATGTTCGATTGTGATATACTCGTGTATAGTTGATAGGAACGGGAATGATTAAAAATGAATCTAAAGTTAGAATATAAATTTTAATCCCATGTTCCATGATTTAATAGAACGAGGTTTTAAGTATGATTGCATATTTAAAGGGAACATTAGAAGAAATTGGGAACGATTATATCGTTGTAGATGTGAATAATATTGGTTATCAGGTAAAAGTATCTTTACGTGTAATTGAAGGATTACCGGGATTAGGAAGTGATATTAAGATTCATACCTATACGTATGTAAGAGAAGATGTAATTGCTTTGTATGGATTTCTTACGAAAGATGATTTACAGATGTTTTTACTTCTTCTCGGAGTAAATGGTGTAGGTCCCAAAGGTGCGTTGGGCATTTTATCTGTATTTTCAGCACAGGAATTGCGGTTGGCAATTATTTCACAGGACTCCAAGACTATTGCCAAGGCACCCGGAATTGGAGCTAAAACAGCTCAAAGAATGCTGATTGATTTAAAAGATAAGGTATCTGTAGAAGAAACCTTTGAAAAAATGGGAGCAGAGACAGCTATAGCCTCAACTGCGAAAATAGAAAATTCCAGTGCACGCAGTGATGCTATTGAAGCCTTGACTGCTTTAGGATACTCTGCATCAGAGAGTTTGAAAGCAGTAAATGCGGTAGAAATCACAGAAAATATGAGCAGTGATGCTATTTTGAAGATGGCGTTAAAGCAGATGTTCTAAAGGAAGAATATTAAGTGATTTATGGTAGAAAACCAAGATTTAATTGGTAAGTAAAAAGTAACAAGCGAGGTTACAAACGAGTGGCACGTAGAGTTATAGAGACCAATGTACAAGAAGAAGATATTAAGATAGAAGGAAGTCTTCGTCCACAGTATCTGAAAGATTATATTGGTCAGGAAAAAGCAAAAGAGATTTTAAAAATATATATTGAAGC
>CAZSBV010000086.1:0-7623 GCA_964605105.1 uncultured Lachnospiraceae bacterium
TTTCACAGATTCTGTCACGAATTGCTTTCATGGTGTCAATATCAAATACGGAGTTCACATCCTGAACTACAGCTGCAAGACGTTCCAGACCCATACCTGTGTCAATATTTTTATTTGTTAATTCTTCGTAATTTCCGTTACCATCACCGTTGTACTGTGTAAATACGTTGTTCCATACTTCCATGAAACGGTCACAATCACAGCCTACTTTACAGTCCGGTTTCCCACAACCGTATTTTTCGCCACGGTCATAATAAATTTCAGAACAAGGACCGCAAGGACCTGCACCATGTTCCCAGAAATTATCACATTTACCATCTTCATCACGGTAGAATCTTGTGATTTTTTCAGCAGGAACACCGATCACTTTGTTCCAGATTTCAAATGCTTCATCATCTTCAAAATAAATAGATGGATATAATCTTTCCGGTTCCATACCAAGAACTTCTGTTAAGAATTCCCAGCTCCACTGAATAGCTTCTAATTTGAAATAATCACCAAAAGAGAAGTTTCCTAACATTTCAAAGAATGTAAGGTGTCTTGCTGTCTTACCAACATTTTCGATATCACCTGTTCTTACACATTTCTGGCAGGTTGTCACACGGTTTCTTGGTGGGATTTCCTGACCTGTAAAGTATGGTTTTAAAGGTGCCATACCTGCGTTAATCAATAAAAGTGAGTTATCATTATGTGGTACTAAAGAGAAGCTATTCATAGATAAATGATCTTTTGATTCAAAAAACTCCAAGTACATTTTACGTAACTCGTTTACTCCATATGCTTTCACTACTATTTCCTCCAAAATTTAACATTTATTTCATAACTATTCAGAACTGCTTCCTTTTCCAGTTCATTTCTAAATAGTTTTAACTTACTTCCTTTATCATCTGCTTAATGATGCGTTTTCTTTGTTATTTTAAACTGCCTTATTCCTCTGTATGTTTGCCTAATTCCTTTTCAATAATTTCTTTATTTTCTTCTTCTACTTTCAAATATCTCCTGTGAGTTGGATTTTCAAAAATCTTATCTTTATGAAGAACATAAAGCGGAACTGAAATAAATAACATTCCTCCCACCATATTTCCTAATGTTACAGGCAGAAGATTTCCAACAAAAAAATTTTTCAGATTAATGCTTGTAAGCTGTTCCGCTGTAATTCCATATAATTCTAACGCTTTCGCAGCATATACCTCATTCCGCGCCGCCTGCATTCCTGCCGGAATATAATACATATTCGCAACACAATGTTCATACCCGCCAATTACAAATGCAAAAATCGGGAATAAGAATCCGAACACTTTTCCGGTAACATCTTTCGCCGCCATAGACATTAATACAGCCACACATACCAGAACATTACACAAAATACCTGAAAGAAACAGATTCATAAAACTACCATTACACTTGTCCAATGCGACTTTAATGGTATACGCACCCAGTCCATTGGCCGAATACGCAAATTGTCCTGAATTCACTACTAAAAATGAAATCATAACTGCACCATTCAGATTGCTGAGATATACCCAAAACAAAGTCCTTGCCAGTCTACGGTATGTAAATCGTTTATTCATTGCTCCCATCAGCATCATATTATCTCCGGTGAATAATTCTCCACCTATAAAAATAATCATCATCAGACCAATCGGAAAGACAATTCCTGCTAATGCTTTAGCCACACCCACATTAGTCAATGCATGTGAAGCTGCACTGGCACTGGCAGCACCAATGGCAACAAAGGCCCCTGCCATCATTCCCATAAGAAACAACTTTCCTGTTGGCATATATGCTTTCGTAACACTGGCATTTATATATGCTTCTACATATTCCGGGGGCGTCTTTGGTCTCATACTTCTTTCCTCATCTTTCTGTGAAACGGAGTGTGAACTAAATATTCTATTCTTTAAAATATAACATCTGTCACTTAATCTATCTTTAGTAACTTTAATATTTTATCAAAGATGCCAAGACTTTTCAACAACAAAAAAAGAGAAGATCCCTCTCCCCTTTTCTCACTTTATAATTTTCCCCTGTATTTACTATCCAATTGCTTTTTTAATTGCTTCGATAACTCTATCTTTTTGGAATGGTTTTACAATAAAGTCTCTGG
Source organism: uncultured Lachnospiraceae bacterium (assembly GCA_964605105.1). Lineage (GTDB taxonomy): Bacteria > Bacillota > Clostridia > Lachnospirales > Lachnospiraceae > SFDP01. Next base: position 2,108 of record CAZSBV010000086.1, read on the forward strand.
CTCCTGCCTGAATGGACTCTACAACCATTGCCTGCTGTCCCATAGCAGAACACATAATGACCTTTGCTGTCGGATCGTTCTGTTTAATAGCTTTCAACGCAGAAATCCCATCCATTTCCGGCATTGTAATATCCATCGTCACCAAATCCGGTTTTAATGAATTATATTTTTCTACTCCGTCTGCACCATTTACGGCTTCCCCTACAACTTCATAGCCTTCTTTTACCAGGATATCTTTTAACATCATTCTCATAAATGCTGCATCATCACAGATTAAAATTGATTTACCCATTATTTTAGTACCTTCCTTTATGTAGAAATTCCTTCCGTATTATCATATCAAATATTCATAATTTTTTCAAATGTTTTCACAATTTTTGCAAAGATTTTTGTAGCAGCCTTTTTGACTCTAAAATTTGAATCATTTATTTATCAGAGCCTTTTAATCTTTATTAATTTTTCATAAATTTCCTGAATTTTTTCAGCATATTTTCGACTAAATACCATTGCATTTCTACATTATTAGTGCTACACTCTGTGGTTGAAAAGATAATATTTTTAATAAGAAAGAAGGATAAAGATTATGAGCACTAGCGCAAACAAATCTGGTGGCTGGCGCACCAACAAATGGATCAGAGCCGCAATCCCTGCACTTTTATTACACTGTAGTATTGGTACAGTATATTGCTGGTCTATTTTCAGCCAGGAAATCGCTGATTACATCGGTTTCTCCAAAGGAGCTACAGAATGGGCATTCAGTTTTGCCATTTTCTTCTTAGGTATGTCAGCAGCATTTTTAGGTAACGTTGTAGAAAAAGATATTCACAAATCTTCCTTAATTGCAACTATCTGCTTCTCTGTAGGTATGATTGGTACCGGCTTCTTCATCTACTTAGGTGGTAAGAACCCAGGTAACATTGTTGCATTACTTGGAATCTATTTATGTTATGGTTTAATTATGGGTATCGGTCTTGGTACCGGTTACCTTTCCCCTGTTAAAACATTAATGCTTTGGTTCAGCGACCAGAAAGGTCTTGCAACCGGTCTTGCTGTAGCAGGTTTCGGTGCTGCAAAAGCTATCGCCAGCCCAATCATGAAATCTTTACTTGAAAACCTTGGCGAAGGCGGCATCTACAAAATGTTCTGGATTCTTGGATGTGTTTACTTCGTAATGATGTTCGTTGGACACTTATTATTAAAGAAACCTGAAGGATGGCATGAACCTCAGTCCAAATCCGAAAAGCAGAGCATTATGTCTGTAATTAAAACAAGAAAAATTACAAACTACATTGGTATTTGGTTAATGTTCTACTTAAACATCACTTGTGGTCTTGCATTAATCTCTCAGGAAAAAATGATCGTTAAATGTATCGGTCTTGCAGGTTCTGTAGGTATCATCTCTACAGTATCCGCTATCTTCAATGCCGGTGGACGTTTAGGTTTCTCCGCTGCTGCAGATAAGATGAAAGACAGAAACACAGTATTCAAAATAATTTTCATTATCTCTATTGTACTTACAGGTATTGTAATCTTAACAGGCGGTATCGCTAACGGTGCTAACAGCGGATTATTAGCATTCCTTGTAATCGCTTTAATTATGATGGTTAACGCAGGATACGGCGGAGGTTTCTCCAACATTCCTACCTTACTTTCCGACCACTACGGAATGGGAAGTATTTCCACAATCCATGGTATTACATTATCCGCTTGGGCATTTGCTGGTTTAACAGGTAACCAGATGGCTGCTTGGATCGTAAGTCACTTTGGTGAAGAAATTGAAGTTGCCGGAAATATGGTTAACCCGGTTGGTTACCAGACTGTACTTTATGTAACAATCGTACTGTACATTATTTCCTTATTACTCTCACTCTTCTTTGTACAGCCTTCTGAAGCTGGCGAAAAATGTGATGGACACTAGTATTAAATAATACATACAACAAATGAAGCGAGCATTTCGATGCTCGCTTTTTTGTTATTATGTATGATAAGAGTACTATTTCATCACAAATGCATTTTCAAGTTCCTTCATATATCCAACCTGTTCCTTGGAAATATTTACAACATCTGTTGTTACTTCATCACATTCTTCAATAACCTGACGGAGCTTTTTCATATTTTCTGATGCAATTTCTGTACTTTCTACGTTCTGATTTGCCTCAATAGACAATTCATTAGCAGACATTTCAATTATATTTTTATGTTCTCTCAATTCCTGTATCTCTTCAGATATTTCGGTAATAAAACTTCCAACCTTTCCTACTTCCTTATTCAAGGAACTAAATATGGCTTCTGCATCCTGAATCTTTGCATTCTGTTTCAAAAATGCTTCTGACACCTCTTCTGTTATTTCAACACTAACTTCAGCGTTTTTCAATAACCTGTCTACAATTTCACCTATCTCTTCTGTAGATTTTTTAGACTGATCCGCTAATACTCGTATTTCCTCCGCCACAACTGCAAAGCCTTTTCCATGTTCTCCAGCTCTTGCTGCTTCAATACTTGCATTCAATGCTAATAAATTTGTCTTATTTGAAATTCCTGCAATCATTTCTGTTGCAGAACGTATTTTTTGTGCTGATTGATTTGTCAATTCTGTCTGTCGCTTTACATCTTTCATTGCTTCACTGCTTTTTTGACTGATCTCAACTAATTCTTCCATAATATGTTCCGCATCCTCATCACAGCTTCGCATTATCTTTGAACTCTGTTCCAATAAAGCCACGTTTTCTGCTATAATTTCAATAGATTCACTTATTTCATCAATTTTTTCCTTTGTATCAAGAATCTGCGCCGCCTGCAAACTGGTATTCTTTGTAATGGACTGCACTTCATTATCAGCCTGCTCTACCGCAACCGACATGTTTGCATAAATTTCAGCCAAACTTGCTGACACATCTCCAAGCTGTCTTGAGACCTCCTTAATTCCTCCTACAATCCTTCCAACCGAAGAAAATGTATTCTGCATCGTTCGTGCCATTTCTCCCAATTCGTCTTTTCGTTCTGCCAGTTTCCTTGCTTTTTCATCGGCTATCTTATCCTCTTCATTTACAGTTCCACTAAAAACACTCAGTATTTTTCCCAAAAAGAAGCGAATCTGAATAGTCAGACCTCCCATCACAAATACAAATACACCTACAATGCACAAGATAGCTACAAAAGTATTTATACTTCCTCTTTCCAAAAGTTTTAGAATAAAAATCTGCCATATAATCAGCAAAATCATACTACCTTGCATACCAATCATTAATTTATTCCGTATTGATTTTCCATCCACTTCAAGATTCCTCCTTTTAATTTCACTATTTTAAGTAAAAATCGCCACTTTAATCCATATCTGATAAATTTAAAATCCTATAAGCAGATTCTGCCAACTGTGCCTTAGCCTGCTTCATATGATCCAACTCTTCTTGTGTAATCTTTTCCACATGACATTTTGAAACTGCTTTCTGTAAAGCATCACATTCTTTCTTAAGTTGCTTTTTCTGACTTTTCTCAATATTTTTTCCTGCATCCTTTATTGCCTGCTGTGTCCTTGCCAATAAGGATTGTGATTTTCCAATCAGTTCCAAGGCTTCTTTTCGGAGGTTATCTAAGCCTGCATATTGTGCTGCATCACGCATTGCCTGCTCAATCTCAGCATCTGACATTCTATCATTTGCAGTAATTGTAATTGTCTGTTCCTTTGCGGTATCCAAATCCTTTGCAGAAACCTTTAAAATACCATTGGCATCTATATCAAAAGTTACTTCTATCTGCGGTACTCCGGCAGGTGCCTTACGAATCCCTTTTAACTTGAAATTTCCTATTTTCTTATTATCTTTTGCCATAGGTCTTTCCCCTTGAAGCACCTTTATCTCTACATCTCTTTGATAAGGTGCTGCAGTTGTGAATACTTTGGAATATCTGATTGGCAATGTCGTGTTTCTTTCAATCAACCTTGTAGCCACACCTCCAACAGTCTCAATGGAAAGACTCATTGGTATAACATCCAATAGCAGCAAACTCTTGCCCGGTTCAGCAGAAACCAATGAATTTCCGGATAATGTATTTCCTAAAACAGCTGCTCCCATTGCCACACATTCATCGGGGTTAATATTTCTTGATGGTTCTTTGCCGGTCAACTCTCTCACTTTTGCCTGTACAATCGGCATTCTGGTTGAACCACCTACTAATAATACTTTTCCAAGCTCCGCTGGTGCAATTCCTGCATCCTGTAAAGCATTCTGCACAGGACCAACCGTTCTTTCTACCAGATCATATACCAATTCCTGAAATTTGGCTCTTGTAAGTGTCATATCCAAATGCACCGGTTCCCCCTTTATCTGAATCAGATACGGAAGATTAATATTGGTTCTTTCAACGGTTGACAATTCCTTTTTGGCATTTTCAGCTGCTTCTTTTACTCGCTGAATTGCTGTAATATCTTTCTTCAAATCGATTTTATATTGTCCCTTAAATTCATTGACGATCCAATCTATGATTCTGGCATCAAAATCATCCCCACCCAGATGATTATCTCCTGCAGTTGCCAATACTTCAATCACGCCGTCTTCAATCTCAATCACAGACACATCAAATGTTCCGCCTCCAAGGTCATATACCATTACCTTTTGAGACTCTCCATGATTCAGACCATAGGAAAGTGCTGCACTAGTAGGTTCGTTAATGATTCTAAGTACATTTAGACCCGCTATTTTACCTGCATCCTTAGTTGCCTGTCTTTGTGCATCGTTAAAATATGCCGGAACGGTAATAACTGCCTCTGTAACAACATCTCCCGCAAAATCTTCTGCATCTTTTTTTAACTGCATTAGGACCATGGCACTGATTGTCTGAGGTTTATATTCTTTTCCATCAATAAAGGTCGTCCATTCCGTACCCATATGACGCTTTACTGAACTAATCGTTCGTTCTGCATTTGTAGCCAACTGTCTTTTAGCTACCTCTCCTACCAATCTCTCGCCATATTTACTAAATGCAACTACACTCGGGGTTGTTCTTGCCCCTGTACTACTTGGCACTATTACAGGTTCCCCATTTTCTACAATAGCAACACAGCTGTTGGTTGTTCCCAAATCAATTCCAATTACTTTTCCCATTCCACTTCTTTTCCTTTCACGAATTCCTATTCATCCTCATCATTTTTTTACCAAAGCAAGAACATTTTCCTTAGCTAAACCACTACACTAATTAACAACATCTGCAGAACATACAGAAACACTGTAGCATCAGAAAGTTTCTACAATACTGCTGCATACCATCCGCATACTGTTGGTAACTCTGACTGGATGTATAATATGCATTTCCACTTTGCCGCATACTGTTATAAAGCTGACTATAAGTCTGATTTTCAGGATCCATCTGCATTGCCCGCTGTATTTCTTCCAAAGCACGAATTCCATTTCCTAATCCATAGTTTGCTAATGCACTTAAATAATGCCATCTGGCATCCCGCCTCGCACTTACCACTTGATTCAGTATTCGATTTGCATACTCATAATTTCCTATGCAAATAA
>CAZSBV010000087.1:0-7533 GCA_964605105.1 uncultured Lachnospiraceae bacterium
TTCTTCGTATGGACAGAGATACCACAAAGACCAAAGATAGTTACGAAGAAATCTTATCCGACTTTATGGAAGAAAAGGCTCAAGTATTGATTGGAACGCAGATGATTGTAAAAGGCCATGATTTTCCAAAGGTGACATTAGTAGGAATTTTGGCAGCAGACTTATCTCTGGGCGTGAATGACTACCGCGCCGGAGAGCGAACATTTCAGTTACTGACGCAAGCAGCAGGACGAGCCGGAAGAGGGGAAAGACCCGGTGAAGTAGTTATTCAAAGCTACCAGCCGGACCATTACAGTATTCAATGGGCAGCGGCTCAGGATTATGAAAACTTTTATAAAGAGGAACTGGTATATCGGGATTTAGGAGGATATCCGCCTGTTTCGGATATGTTAATGGTTCAGATTTTTGAAAAAGATGAGGCGGCGGGAATTTTATTGGGAAATAAAATGAAAGAACACCTGAAAGAATATGCATTGGCAAATCGCATGTTAATCATAGGTCCGGCTAATGCCAATGTGGGAAAGATTAATGATGTGTATCGTTCCTGTCTTATTTTAAAACATAAGAATAAAAATGTATTGAAAGAGGCAAAAAATAGACTGGAACAGCTTTTAAGTACTTGTGGAATGGAAGGAAAAATAGTACAATTTGATTTTAACCCGATGAATTCATTCTAAGGGAAACAACAGCGTATAGGAGAGAAGAAAAATGGCACTTAGAAATATCAGAGAAATGGGAGACCCTGTATTAAATAAAGTTTGTAAAGAAGTAAAAGAAGTGACTCCAAGAATCAGGGAGTTAATTCAGGATATGGTAGAGACCATGTATGATGCTAACGGAGTAGGTCTTGCTGCACCACAGGTAGGAATTTTAAAAAGAATTGTAGTAATTGATTGTACAGGAGAAGATTTATTAATCATGATCAATCCTAAAATTATTGAAATGAGTGGCGAACAGACCGGAAATGAAGGATGTTTGAGCGTACCCGGAAAAAGTGGAATTGTTACAAGACCAAATTATGTAAAAGCAATAGCATATGATGAAAATATGCAGTTGTATGAAATCGAAGGAACAGAATTATTGGCAAGAGCTATCTGCCATGAATTGGATCATTTAGATGGACACCTTTATGTGGAAAAAGTAGAGGGTGAACTGATGAATGTATCTGACGAAGATGATTATGAAGATTTCGAAGACTGGGATGAAGAATAGTTTGAGAACGGTCAGCGTTTAGAACATTTAGTTTGTCAGATATAAGCAGAGGAATGGAGAGTTGAGAATGAAGATAGTATTCATGGGAACCCCCGATTTTGCAGTAGGGGCATTAGAAGCGTTAGTAGAAGCAGGTCATGAAGTAGTTGCAGTAGTGACTCAGCCGGACAAGCCCAAAGGACGTGGCAAAGAAATGCAGCAGACGCCGGTAAAGGTCTGTGCTTTAAAACATAACATTGAAGTATTTCAGCCGGTAAAAATCAAAACTGCGGAAGCGGTGGAAGTATTAAGAGGATATGAAGCGGATTTATTTGTAGTCGCGGCATTTGGACAGATTTTATCCAAAGAGATTTTGGACATGCCAAAGTACGGTTGTGTAAATATCCATGCCTCTCTTTTACCAAAATATAGAGGAGCGGCACCTATTCAGTGGGCAATTCTGGATGGAGAAAAAGAGACCGGCGTTACCATCATGCAGATGAATGAAGGATTGGATACCGGAGATATGTTAACAAAAGTAATCGTTCCTATTGAAGATACGGATACCGGAGAAAGCCTGTTTGATAAACTGGCAGAAGCAGGAGCAAAGCTTTTGGTGGAAACCATTCCTCAAATCGAAGCAGGTACTTTAAAACCGGAACCACAGGATGATTCTTTAAGTACTTATGCAAAAATGATTAAAAAGGAAATGGGATTAATTGACTGGAAAAAGGAAGCAATTGTTCTGGAACGTTTAGTCAGAGGTATGAATTCCTGGCCAAGTGCATATACTCACTTTAATGGAAAAACATTAAAGGTATGGGAGGCAGCAGTAGAAGGCGGCGAAAATAAAGCAGAACCGGGAACTGTAGTGGAAGTGACTAAGAATAGTATCAAAGTCCAGACAGGACAGGATTTATTAGTTCTAAAACAGATTCAGTTGGAAGGCAAGAAGCGTATGGATGTAGCAGCTTTCTTACTGGGATATAAAGTAGAAGTAGGAACTGTACTTGGTTAGAATGTAAAAGAACAAAACTTTTGGTAAAAAATTGAGTAAAAAGGAATTGCAATAAGTAACAGGAGGAAGAACATGTACGGAATGGGATATTACGGATATGGATTTGACTGGACCTATTTAATGGTCTTGGCAGGAGCCATACTTTCTATGGTGGCATCAGCAAAAGTTAACAGTACCTTTCAGAAATATGCAAGGGTAAGAAGCATGTCTGGGATGACAGGAGCACAGGTGGCGAGAAAAATTCTGGATAGGAATGGACTGTCTGAAATTCCGGTGGAACATGTTAGCGGAAATTTGTCAGACCACTATGATCCCAGGAGTAAGGTATTAAGATTGTCTGACTCTACTTACAATTCTCCTTCGGTAGCTGCCATCGGAGTAGCAGCTCATGAATGTGGTCATGCTATTCAGCATAAAGAAAGCTATGGACCATTAAAACTTCGTACAGCTATCGTGCCTGCGGCAAATTTAGGTTCCAAATTAGGAATCCCGATTATTTTATTAGGTATCTTTTTTGGAGGCGGTGGAAGTTTTCTGGTAAATGTAGGTATCTGGGTATTTTCCCTTGCAGTTTTATTTCAGATTGTAACCTTACCCGTGGAATTTAATGCTTCCAACCGTGCATTAGTTATGTTGGAAGACTATGGTATTCTGGGACAGGAAGAAAAGAGAAAAGCGAAGTCAGTTCTTTCAGCAGCGGCAATGACTTATGTGGCGGCGGCAGCTTCTTCTATTTTACAGTTATTACGTTTGGTGATTTTGTTTGGCGGAAAAAGAAATAGCAGAGATTAAATTTAGATATTACCACCTAAAAAAGCAAAAAGAACTTTTAGGTGGTAATTTGCCTGAACATCTTGGAAAAGGAGATTAATTATGAATGGAAGAGACCTGGTTCTGTCCATGTTAAAGGAAATATATGCGGGAAATGAGTTCAGTCATATTTTAATTCGTCAGGTGTTGGATAAGTATGATTATCTGGAAGGCAGTGAAAAGGCTTTTATCAAACGTCTGACAGAAGGAACTTTGGAGCGGACCATTGAACTGGATTATGTCATTAACCAGTTCTCTAAAACTCCCGTAAATAAAATGAAACCATTGATTCGTGCCCTGATGCGAATGAGTGTGTATCAAATTTTGTATATGGATTCCGTACCGGATTCCGCAGCTTGTAATGAAGCCGTAAAATTGGCGGCGTTACATAAATTTACTTCCTTAAAAGGCTTTGTAAATGGAGTACTTAGGAATATAGCAAGAAAAAAACAGGAAATCAGTTATCCGGATAAGGAAAAGGATTTCAAACAATATATTTCTGTAACATATTCTCTTCCGTTGTGGATGGTAGAACATTTTATCAAGGAATACGGAAAAGAAAAGGCAGAAAAGGTTTGTGCAGGATTATTGCAGGAAAGACCGGTAACCGTTCGTTTAAAAGAATGTTTAGAGGTAGAAGAAAGACAACAGTTATTGGAAATCTGGAAACAGCAGGGAATTAAGACAAAGCAACATTCCTATCTGCCATATGCTTATGTTCTTGAAAAAACAGAAGGCGTGAAAAATATGGCAGGTTTTGATGAAGGCAATTTTACCGTTCAGGATGTCAGCAGTATGTTGGTTGCCCATGTGGCAGGAATTGCACCGGGAATGCAGATTCTTGATGTGTGTGCTGCTCCGGGAGGAAAAGCTACCCATGCGGCAGAAAAATTAAACGGAACCGGACAGGTCATTGCCAGAGACTTGACAGAATATAAAGTTGAATTTATTCAGGAAAATGCGGATAGATTGCAGCTTGATAATTTATGGGCAGAGGAATGGGATGCCTGTGTCTTTGATGAATCCAAAGAAGAATGGGCAGATGTAGTATTTTGCGATGCTCCTTGTTCCGGTCTTGGAATCATGGGAAAGAAAAGAGATATTAAATATCGTCTGACACAGGACAGTTTAAAAGAAGTAAGTTCTTTGCAGCGTGAAATTGTCAGTACCGTCTGGAGGTATGTAAAAAAAGGCGGTATTCTTATGTATAGTACCTGTACCATTAACCGGGAAGAAAATGAAAAACAGGTACAGTGGATTACAAAGAATTTACCTTTTGAAGTAGTTTCTATGAAAGAAGAACTACCGAAGGAACTGGTAGCAGATGAGAGTGACTTGGGTCTGCAATTACTACCGGAAATTCATGAGACCGATGGATTCTTTTTATGTAAGTTAAGGAGAATATGATGGATATAAAATCAATGACTTTAGAGGAATTGCAGAATCGTTTTGTAGAATTGGGTGAGAAAGCTTTTCGTGCAAAGCAGATGTATCAGTGGATGCATGAAAAGTTAGCATCCGGTTATGACGAAATGTCTAATCTTTCAAAGGATTTACGGGAAAAGTTACAACGAGAAGAAGAACTGGTTAAATTAAATATTGTACAGGTTCAGGAATCTGCCATTGATGGAACCAGAAAATATTTGTTTGAACTTCCCGATGGAAACGTAGTAGAAAGTGTGTGGATGAAATATCATCATGGAAATAGTGTATGCATTTCTTCACAGGTGGGTTGTCGTATGGGGTGTCGTTTCTGTGCGTCTACTTTGGATGGTCTGGAAAGAAATCTGCTTCCATCCGAAATGCTGGAGCAGATTTATTCCATAATCCGTCATACAGGAGAAAGGGTTTCTAATATTGTAGTTATGGGAACCGGCGAGCCAATGGATAACTATGACAATCTGCTTAGGTTCATCCGCTTGATTTCCGATGAGAAAGGACAGAATATCAGCCAGAGAAACATTACCGTTTCGACCTGTGGTATTGTTCCAAATATGAGAAGACTGGCAGAAGAAAAATTACAGATTACTTTGGCATTATCTCTTCATGCAACTACAGACGAGAAAAGAAGACAGCTGATGCCGATTGCAAATAAGTATAGTTTGAAGGAAGTAATAGATGCCTGCAAATTTTATTTTGAAAAAACAGGCCGAAGAATTACGTTTGAATATTCTCTGGTGGCAGGAGTCAATGATACCAAAGAAGATGCCAATGAATTAGTGGAATTGATCAGAGGTATGAATTGTCATGTAAATCTGATTCCTGTAAACCCGATTAAGGAAAGGGATTATAAACAATCCAATAAAGAGCAGATTCAGCAATTTAAAGCCCGAATAGAAAAGAGTGGTATCAGTGCCACGGTTCGTAGAGAAATGGGACGTGACATTGATGGAGCCTGTGGTCAGTTGAGAAGAAAACATATTAATAATGGGTGAGAGATTATCTCTTGCCCTTTTTTCTATTGTGTGCTAATATGTCATAAATATGGGGGAATATGCCATCATATGCGCGAAAACACGAGGCAAGTTGAAAGACTTGTATTTCAATTTGGCGACGCTGGTGAACGTTAGAAAGATGCTTCGTAAATTTCTAATGTTGCAAGTTCTTAAATTTTAGAGAAGTGGACAAATTATGGGAAAAACAGTTTCAAGGACCGATATAGGTCTTAAGAGGAAATTGAATCAGGATTATGTATTTACCGCAGATCTTCCGGTAGGAAAACTGCCAAATCTATATTTGGTAGCCGATGGAATGGGAGGTCATAAAGCAGGTGGTTTTGCATCAAAATATGCAGTAGAGACCATTGTGGAAGAAGTAAGCTGCAATCGAGATGATAATGTATTTTCAGTGTTACATCATGCAATTATAGAGGCTAATTATAAGATTCGAAGAAAAGCTTCAGAAGATGATAGTATGGCAGGAATGGGAACGACTCTTGTTGCGGCTACCATCATAGGTGATGTGTTATACGTAGCGAATGTAGGAGACAGCAGATTATATCTTATCAATGATGAGATCAGACAGATAACCATAGATCATTCCTTAGTAGAAGAAATGGTACGTATGGGTGGACTTAATAGAGAACAGGCACGTAACCACGAAAATAAGAATATTATAACAAGGGCAATCGGGGCACAGCCAAGTGTAAATCCGGACTTTTTTGAAGTGAACCTGAAACAAGGGGACAGAGTTTTTATGTGCACCGATGGAGTAAGCAATATGCTTACAGATGAAGAAATTTTAGAGATTTTGAACGAAGACAGTACAGAGGAAGAGAGAATAGAAAAGATTGTTGCGGTGGCAAATGAACATGGAGGCCGTGACAATATGGGAATTATTTTAGTAAGTCCACAGTTGTAGTTTTGGAGGTTTTGGATGATTAAGATAGGGATGCTGATTGGAGACCGGTATGAGATTTTAGAAAAAATTGGAACCGGTGGAATGTCAGATGTATATAAAGCAAAGTGCCACAAGTTAAATCGTTTTGTGGCAGTAAAAGTATTAAAACAGGAATTTGGTGAAAATGAAAATTTTGTATCCAAGTTCAAAGTGGAAGCACAGGCGGCAGCAGGTCTGATGCATCCAAACATTGTTAATGTATACGACGTAGGAAATGAAAACGGTATTAATTATATTGTTATGGAGTTGGTAGAAGGTATCACTCTGAAAAAATATATTGAAAAGAAAGCCCGACTTTCTGTAAAAGAAGCCATTAGTATTGCTATTCAGGTTTCTATGGGTATTGAAGCGGCTCATAATAATCACATCATTCACCGTGATATTAAGCCGCAGAATATTATTATTTCCAAAGATGGTAAAGTTAAAGTTACTGACTTTGGTATTGCAAAGGCAGCCACCAGTAATACCATTACTTCTAATGTAATGGGGTCTGTTCATTATACATCTCCGGAACAGGCAAGAGGTGGATTTAGTGATGAAAAGAGTGATATCTATTCTTTGGGAATTACTCTGTTTGAAATGTTGACCGGTCGTGTTCCTTTCAACGGGGATACTACAGTAGCAATAGCCATTAAACATATTCAGGAACCCATGCCGACACCAAGAGATTATGTGGCAGAAATTCCAATCAGTGTAGAACAGATTGTATATAAATGTACCCAGAAGAGTCCGGACAGACGTTATCAGTCTATGGCAGAATTAGTTGAGGATTTGAAACGTTCTTTAATGAATCCGGATGAAGATTTTGTAAAAGTGGTAGATCCGGATGAAAATGCATCTACCAGAGTTATCAGTGAGCAGGAAGTCAAAGAAATTAAGCAACAGGTACAGAAAAAAACAAGTGTAACAGGGGATTCTATTCGCCTGAGAAAAGAAGTAGAAGAAGAACGCACCAAAAAGAAAAAGACAGCAGAAACAGTAAAAGAAGAAGTAGAAGAGTATGATCCTAAAATGGAAAAAATTACAACTATTCTGGCTGTTATTGCAGCAGTAATTATTGGGGTGATCGTAATTTATCTGGTAGGAAAATTTGCAGGGGTGTTTCCCACGGGAAA
>CAZSBV010000088.1:0-2137 GCA_964605105.1 uncultured Lachnospiraceae bacterium
ATATCCGTAAAAATGGATTAATTGCAATTAATCTGAAAGAGGATGATGAATTAATAGAAGTTAAAATTACTAATAAAGATTCTGAAATTTTCTTAGTAACAAAACAAGGTATGTGTATCCGTTTCAAAGAAACAGATGCAAGAAATACCGGTAGAATGTCTATGGGCGTCATTGGTATGAATCTAAATGATGGTGATGAAGTCATTGGAATGCAGCTTAATACTCAGGGTGATTCTTTATTAATTGTATCTGAACATGGTTTAGGTAAGAGAACATATATTGACGAATTTACTATTCAGAAACGTGGTGGTAAAGGTGTTAAATGTTATAAAATAACTGAAAAAACAGGCGAAGTAATTGGTGTGAAAGCTGTAAATGATGATCATGAAATTATGATGATCACTACAGAAGGTATTATTATTCAACTTCGAATGGAAGATATTTCTACTTTAGGCAGAATTACATCAGGCGTTAAAATGATGAATGTAGAAAAGTCAGTAAAAGTAGCTAAAATTGCCAAAGTAAGAGAAAAAGTTTCTGATGGAACTACAGAATATGAAGATATTGATGAAGCTGTAGAAAATATGGATGATTCTGAAAAAACAGAATAAATTAATGGGGCTTTTTAAAAAGCCCCATTTCTCTTAAGAGGATAAAAAATGAATTGGAAAAAATTATTATGTACTGAAAGAATAAGAAATTTTCAAAAGAGTACAATTTCAAGAGACCTAAGGACAGAATTTGAGAAGGATTATCATAGAATAATAGGAAGTGCTTCTTTTAGACGTCTTCAGGATAAGACTCAGGTTTTTCCTTTAGATAAAAGTGATTATGTAAGAACCAGACTTACTCATTCTTTGGAAGTATCATCTTTTGCAAAATCCTTGTCGCAAAATATAGGTGAAAGAATTATTCAAGAAAATTTAGATGAAGATTTTACATTAAAAAATAAAGAGGATATTTCGAATATTTTGCAATGTGCCGGTCTGCTTCATGATATAGGAAATCCTCCCTTTGGACATTTTGGTGAAACTACCATTCGGGATTGGTTTAAAAATAATCTCTATAAGTTAGAATATAAAGGTCAAAGTTTAGAAGAATATCTGGAACCTCAGATGATTCAAGATTTTTATAATTTTGAAGGTAATGCCCAGGCTTTGCGTCTGGTAACAAAACTTCATTTTCTGGTAGATGAAAATGGAATGAATTTGACAAAAGCTCTTCTTGGTACAATTATTAAATATCCTGTATCCTCTCTCGAAATTGATAAAAAGAGTGGAAATATTAAAACAAAAAAGATGGGATATTTTTATGCAGACAGAGAAAATTTTAAAAATATTCAAGAATCTTTGGAACTAGATGGAAACAGACATCCATTAACCTATCTTTTAGAAGCAGCAGATGATATTGCATATAAAACAGCAGATATAGAAGATTCTGTAGAAAAAGGAAATATTTCTTACCATCAATTGATAAGGGAACTGGAAGAAAGATGTACTAAATCTATTTTATTAAAAAATCCTTTTTTAGAAGAAAAAGATTTAGAAGTACAAATTATGGAATCACAATATGGAAGGCTTATTTCTGTTTTAAGACATAAATATGAGAAAGCATTAAAAAATGGATATCAAAAGCCGGAAATTTACGCAGTTCAAAATTGGGTAATAAGTATTCAGGGTAGTCTTATTTTTGCAGCCAGCGATAATTTTATTAAAAATTATAATGAAATTATGAATGGGACCTATAAATATGATTTGTTCCATAATACAAATGTTAAAGATTTAATGGATGATTTAGGAGATATTGCATATCAATATTCTTTTACAAGTAAGCCAATATTCAAATTAGAAGTTGCTGCACAGACTATTTTAGAATTTTTGTTGAGTAAATTTGTAGAAGCAATTATCTATTATGATACTAAAGAAAAAGTATCATCTGTACAGGAAAGAATGATTGCACTCATATCAAAAGATTATATGAGAATTTATAAAAAAGAATCAGAGGGTAAATCAGAAAAAGAAAAATTATATCTCAGACTTATGCTTGTTACTGACTACATTTGTGGTATGACAGACAGTTTTGCCAAAGATTTATATCAGGAATTGAACGGAATTGTTTAAATTGCCATTGTAAATAA
>CAZSBV010000088.1:2237-7463 GCA_964605105.1 uncultured Lachnospiraceae bacterium
GTCCTTACTTTTGTAATTGGATTTAAATCTCCGGATTCCAATCCGGGAAAAGTTGTAATTAACACAATTTTATTCTTTATATTTGCGTTTATTGTAGGATTTATTTCTTATAAAGTTTTCAAAAAAGTAGAGGAAAGATATCCTCATACAAGACGTATTCCTATTGCAGGTTTAGCATATTGTTTACTGAAGATTTTATATGCACAAGATTCTGAAAGTGTAGATGAAAAAAGAAATAATATAACCCTTTCTTTATCGTAAGAAAACTGCTAAAGTATAAAATGTAAAGGTTAATTACAATAAAAATAACCATGATTTATATTTTAGAAAGATAAAAGAAAGATAATATGTTATTTAATTCTTATTTATTTATTTTTATATTCTTACCAATCGTATTGATTGTTTGGTTTTCTTTAAACAAAATAAAACAATATAAACTCGCAGAGGTGTTCCTGGTTGGAATGTCTCTGTGGTTTTATGCTTATTTTAACTTTTCTTATTTATTTATCATTGTCGGAAGCTGTCTTTTAAATTTCCTTATAAGCTTATTTATCAATAAAATAGAAAAAAAGGAATTTGATCATAATGATGATACTAATTTTGAGTTAGAGACTTCTAAAAACTATAATAAAAATTTCTTAAAAAAATTGTTAGGAATTTTTGGAATTGTAGCAAACCTTGGGATACTCTTCTATTATAAATATTTTGATTTTTTTATTGAAAATATCAATTTTATTTTTCAGAAAGACTATAATTTGAAAAATATTTTATTACCTCTAGGTATCAGTTTCTTTACTTTTCAGCAATTATCTTATGTAGTAGATAGAATGAAAGGTACTGCACCTCATTATGGATTAATTGATTATATGTCTTTTGTTACTTTTTTCCCACAATTAATTGCAGGTCCAATTGTTCTTCATTCGGAACTGGTGCCACAATTTAAGGATATGGAAAAAAGAAAATTCAATGTAGATAATTTTACGGATGGGTGTGTACAGGCAATTCTTGGACTAGGAAAAAAAGTATTGTTGGCAGATACATTAGCTTTAGTTGTTAATAATGCATATGATAATAGATATTATTTTACAACTTGGTCTGCTATTGTATTTATTCTGGCATATGCTTTTGAATTATATTTTGATTTCAGTGGATATTGTGATATAGCTATGGGTATTGGAAAAATGTTTAATTATGATATTCCAAGAAACTTTAATTACCCATACCGCTCTACTTCCATGAAAGAATTCTGGAATCGCTGGCATATTACTTTAAGCAGATTTTTTGTTACTTATGTATATATTCCTTTAGGTGGCAGCCGTAAAGGAAATAAAAGAAAAATGTTGAATAATATGATTGTATTCTTACTTAGTGGTTTATGGCATGGTGCCAGTTGGAATTATGTCATGTGGGGATTTTTAAATGGATTAGGCGTCATGTTTAATAATTTAAACTTAAAACCTTTGAAAAACAGATTTGTAAGCTGGTTATGTACCTTTAGCTACTTTTTATTTACATTAATTTTCTTCCGATGTGAAACTATGAATGATGTAGGTATTGTTTTGAAAGGATTGATAAATCCGGTAGGTGTAAAATTTGTAGTAGATATGGCACAGTATATGGACATTCCTGAATTATATGTTTTTAAAAGAGCTTTAGAAATGTTCGCACCACAATTGATTAGAAGTTTATATTTTGTAGCGTTTACAATTATTATGATTGTATGTGCTCTCCTGCTTCGTGGAAAAAATGCAGAAGATATTGTGAAAGAAGGAAATTATACAACAGGAAAGGCAATTGGACTTTCTATAATTTTGATTTGGTCCATTATTTCTCTTTCCGGAGTTAGCACGTTTTTGTATTTTAACTTCTAAAGTTGACGTTTGAATTTGTATTATAATATTTATTTTTTTAACACACTTTCATTCCTTTCGAACGTAACGGTACTAAGTTTGCAAAAAACGCAAACTAAGGACCGACGTTCTCAAAGGGTTAAAAAAATAAATATATATACAAATTCAAACTGTGATTTTTAATAGTAAAGTTATTTAATTATAAATATGAATTTAATTAAAAAGTTTAGATTTATATTTATGATTAAAAAATTTTAATATTATGTACTTTAATATAGTATAGTAATTTTTTATTTATTTAAAATGAGGTTTATATGATAAATTCAAATAAAAAGAATTTTCTTAAAAAATTAGTAATATCAATATTTATAGTTGCTTTTATTACTGCGGGAATAGTTTTTGTTTTTGATCCATTTTTTCATTATCATAAACCAATAAGACCTTTGAAGGCAGTTCTGACGCAGGCGGAGTATCAGGTGATAGGGACTTTAAGAACTTTTGATTATGATTCTTTGATTGCCGGATCTTCCATGGCAGAAAATTATAATAATAAATGGTTTGATGAAACATTTGATTGTACTGCGATTAAAGCAGTAAAGCCCGGAGCAAATACTTCAGATTTAGTTTATTTATTGGAAGCAGCCTATGAAGAAAAAGAAATAAAAAATATTTTTTATACGTTAGATATTTCTGCTCTGACAACTACAGTTCAGGAGCATTATGTAAATGAAGGAATGCCTTTATATTTATATAATAAAAATCCTTTTGATGATGTAAAATATTTGTTTAATAAACATGTCATTTTTGAAGATATTCCTTATATGATTGCAAACTCTTTTCTAGGAGATTATGACGAAGGAGATTCATTCAACTGGGCTCAGTATAAAGAATTTGGTACATTGCATTACACTCCTACAGAGGAAAAACAAGAGGATAAAACTTTGGATGAATATGGTAAATATGTTGATTTCAATTTAGATAAATTAGAAAATCTGGTGAAATCTCATCCTGAGACAAAATATATCTTTATGGTACCACCCTATTCTAGTTTATGGTGGTATGAAGCTTATATGTGCGGTGACATAGAATTGGATTTCTATGCTTTAGATCAGGCATTTACCAGATTACTTCCGTATGAAAATGTAGAAATACATTATTTTCAGAATATGGAAGATATTGTTTCAAATTTAAATTTATATATGGATTTAATTCACTATCATCCGGATGTAAATAAAAGTCTGGTAGATTTAATACCTACCAATGAATATAAAGTTGATATGGCAAATAAAGATTTAATTTTGAAAAATATGAAGATACTTGTAGATAAATGTGTTAATGAATATGCAAAAGAATATTTTTCAAGTATTCATAATTAAAAATAAAGATAATTTAATCTAAAATATTTATAGCAAATAGAATGTAACAAATGGGGAAAAATATGGATTTCAAAAGAAAAAAGCCTAGAAGACGAAGAAAAAAGAATTCAACAATTATACTTATTTTATTTATTACTACTATGATTGCTTTTACATTATGTGCTTTTCTTCTATTTTCTTTTTTAAGTGAAAAAAAGAAAACTAAGCAGGCAATGGCTGAAATAGAAAGTATGGAAGCTTCTCTTTTTACTCAAACAGAAGTAGATAATTTTGTTGAAAAAGCAAAACAGGAATTTTTGGACAAACTTAAATCCATGGTTGAAAGTGGAGAAGGAATGTTATCCATATTACAATATTTTTATCCTGATTATGTCATTGCTTCTTCCAGTGGAAGTTATCATTTTTTTCCTATCTCAGATACTTTGGAAAAAAATAATTTTGATTTAGAAAAATTTACATATCCTGTCTATAATGAAGAAACCAAAGAATGGGAAGGAACAGCTACTTATATGGCAGGAACGGAAAATCAAGCTAAAAAAGGTGTGGATGTTTCTACTTTCCAGGGAGATATTGATTGGAAAAAGGTAAAAAATGCAGGAATAGAATTTGCTATTATTCGATTAGGTTTTCGTGGATATGAAAGTGGAAAAATTGTTTTAGATAGTAAATTTGAAGATAATATTCAAGGCAGTTTAGAAGCAGGACTGGATACAGGAGTATATTTTTTTACGGAAGCTTTGGATGAAGAAGAAGCTATTGAAGAAGCGGAATTTGTAATTGAAAATTTGAAAGATTATAAGATTAATATGCCGGTCGTTATTGATGTAGAAGAATCTGCTAATACGGAAAAAACAAGAACCAGAGATTTAACTGCTGATCAAAGAACTAAAAATGTAATTGCTTTTTGTGAAAAAATTAAAGAAGCCGGATATGATGTCATGATTTATGGAAACTTAAAAAGTTTCATGATTATGATGAATATCGAAGAATTGGAAGAATATGATAAATGGTTTGCATATTACAGATATCCATTCCATTTTCCATATAAAATAAAAATGTGGCAATATACTGCTTATGAAAAAATTGATGGTATTGATGGAAAAGCGGATGTAAATCTGATGTTCTATTAATATATTATAATAAATTATATTCAGTGAATGTATTATTATATTACATAATTATGTAATGTATATTTTAATGACTATACGTATATTAAAAGTAAAAATTATAGTAATTAAAAAATAATGTAAATATTATAAAGGAATATATAAGATGAGAAAAATCTCAGTAAATGAAATAACCAAAAATATTAAAGAAATGTGCATTGAAGCAAATCATTATTTAACAGATGATATGAAAGATGCTTTGCAAAATGCTCTTTCAATAGAGGAATCGGAAGTTGGAAAAAATGTATTAGGGCAATTACATAAAAATCTGGAAATTGCGGCTGAAGACTGTATTCCGATTTGTCAGGATACCGGAATGGCTGTCATATTTATAGAAATAGGACAAGAAGTTCATTTTATCGATGGTAATTTAGAAAATGCAATTAATGAAGGCGTAAGACAGGGATATATAGAAGGATATTTAAGAAAATCTGTAGTATCAGATCCTTTAATTCGTGAAAATACGAAAGATAATACTCCTGCTGTAATCCATTATTCTATTGTATCCGGAGACCAGGTAAAAATTACAGTTGCACCAAAAGGATTTGGCAGCGAAAATATGAGCCGTGTCTTTATGCTGAAACCGGCTGATGGAATTGAAGGAGTTAAAAAAGCAATTTTAACAGCAGTAAAAGATGCTGGTCCTAATGCATGTCCTCCTATGGTAGTTGGTGTAGGAATTGGTGGTACTTTTGAAAAATGTGCATTAATGGCAAAAAAAGCATTAACAAGAAATGTTAATATTCACTCTCCTATTCCATATATAAAAGATATGGAAATAGAATTATTAAATGAAATTAATAAAAGTGGTATTGGTCCTGGTGGATTAGGAGG
>CAZSBV010000089.1:0-1379 GCA_964605105.1 uncultured Lachnospiraceae bacterium
TCTGCTATTTTTGCTTCATATTCTGTTATTTTTTCATAACACTCTGCTATTTGCTCTTTAATATCCGCCTGTTTCTCTACTGCATTTTCATAGGTTTCTTTTGCTTTCAAATAATCATCATGAAGTTTCGCATATTCTACGTTATCCGTCATATCCTTTAGGGTTTCATATAAATCATTATATTCCGCACAGGAATTATATCTTGTTACTTCTACACTTTCCCACTGCTCATTAAGATTGACGATTTCTTCATATGTTAATGTGATTTGAAGCTGATAATCCTGAATTTCCCATCCGGGTTCTGCCAAGGAAGCATCTAATTTGCTCTGTGCAGCATTGGCTTCAATCAATCGTTTCTGATAAGTCGCTTCCACATCCAGAACTTCCAGATTATATTCAGACTTCGCTTCTGCCAGAGCAACTTCTGCTTCGCTCACTTGACTTTCTAAGAGTTTACGCACTCCCTCCACACTTTTGGTGGTAAAGGTAAGAATTTCATCGCCTTCCTGAATTCTTTGTCCTACCTTTACCTGAACACTTTCTACCTGTAGATAGCGATAGGTTTCCTCTTCCTCATCATCGTCATCATCTGAGCTTTCATCACTGCCAAGTTCCAAATCGTAAATCTGACTGGTAGGTATGTATTCCAAAGTTCCACTTTCCGTAACTCCTACTGCCAGTTCCCCTCTTTCCACCTGCATCTCTTTATATACCCATTCCTCTGTTTCCAGATTCGGTGCAATAAAGACGGTATATCCTGCTGCCATAATGACTACCAGTAAAGCAGCTATCGCAGCAATTAATTTTTTATGTTTCTTTTTCAATACTATTTTTTTCACTGGCTGCTGTCTCCTGTCTGAAAGATTACAGTTGCAGTCAGATTTTCCTTCAGACTGCTTATATTATCTCCATTCAAATCTACCATAACTTCATAAGTAATATTTGTTCTGCTGTCAGAATTAGAAATCGGATTCAGATAAGTAATCTGTCCTTCAAATGTTCCGTAATCTTCAATGATTACCTGAGCACTGTCTCCAACTTCAAGTTTGTTAATATCTTCCTGAGATACAGATACGGTAACAGAAATATCTTCCGTATTTCGATAAGCCACTACCATACTTCCTCCCTGCAGATTATATGTGCTTCTGACACCAAGCATCATAACCGTTCCTGCATTCTGGGTATAAAAATATCCATCTCCCAAAAGTGCTTCAAACTCTGCAAGATTTTCTTCTGCTTCTGTTTTTTCATCTTCCAGAGTCTCCAGTTCATCGTTCGCCTTCTGCATAGCTGCATCATAGTCACTTTGCGCCAGCTGTTTCTGAGCCAGAGATTTCTTATACGTAGTTTCTGCTTCTAATATTTCTAATTGATAATCC
>CAZSBV010000089.1:1479-7452 GCA_964605105.1 uncultured Lachnospiraceae bacterium
TCTTTATATTTATCTACATTATATTTATAGTAATAGCTGGCATTTGCATTGGTATATTCTTCAATTTTTTCCTCTGCATCTGTTACATTGTCTTTCGCCAACTGTAATTTCTCTTCTGCATCCTTAATTGCACTATTATAGACTGCCTCTGCCTGCTGGCCTTCCAAAATTGCAGTATCATAAGTATATTTGGCATTAATCTTACTTTGCTCATAGGAAATAAGCCCTGCACGATATGCCAGAGACGTTTCTTCCTTCTTTTCTTCCAGTTCTTCTCTCGCTTCGGCAATGCTTTCTTCTGATATCTTAAAAACAGCCGTTCCTTCTGTTACCTCATCCCCTGATGAAAGATAAACTTCTTCTATGTACAATTCTGTCTCTATATAGTCCGGCTCAAATTCATCCATAGTATATCCAAGAGATGTCGTTCCGCTGGCTGTCACATATTCCATCATAATATTATTGCCACTGACACCTGCCATCTGCCCTCTTTGCTTTACACTACCTTCTTCTGTTCCGCTCTGATAAACGAACACTACTATTCCTGAGGCTATTGCTGCTACTCCGATAACCGAGAAAACAATTACTTTTTTCTCTATGATTTTATGTAATATTCCCTTTACTTTTTCCCCAAATGTCTGACTTCCGTTTTCATTCATGGTCCAAACCTTACCTCCTAAAGAACTGTATCTTGCTTATTCTATCTATAATTTGTGAACAAATGGTGTTCAAAACTGTATTTTTCCAAAGTTCACAATTTTTTCACATTTTCCATATCTGTTCTTTCTATAAAAAATATTTTGGTACTATTAAATCTCTATTTGCATAAAAAAAACTGTTATGAAATTCCTGTTTCGAAATTTCATAACAGCTCCATTTTTATCTCTATTTTTCCAATGCACCATATTCTGCCACTATCTCATGAAACTGGCTTCCACAGCGCTCTATTTCCCCTAAGACTCTGTCGGATTTCTCACGACTCTTGAACCAGTTATCTTTTGTGATATCCTTCGTTATGGTCGGACATACCAAAATCTCTGTATCCGGGAATAAAATCTGGTAATACAGCTTACTTCGTCTTGCATGAAAAGCCTGACAACAAAGAAGTGCTCTCTTTACTTCTATCCCTCTCTCATCCAAAAGCTTTCTGGTATTAATGGCATTCTGATAAGTATAGGTAGCTTCTCTTTCTTTCAAAATAGCACTTTCCGGCACACCTTCGTCCATCAATATTTTTGCGAAGTGATCACTCTCCGTTTCATATTCTTGTACGACACTATATCCCGTCCATTTTGCATATTTCCCGGAAGGAACAATCAACGGCGCATAGCCCTGATGATAAAGTCTGGCTGCTGTTTTGGCTAATTCTCCCTCTTCGGAACCGGGAAGAAAAATCACATCTGCCGCCTTTGGCTCATCTTCCAGAAATATAAAATCTGTCATATCCTGTAAAAATTTTGTCATAATACTTATCTTCTCTCTATCTTATTTCTCTGTACCAAATAAAACTTTACGGAATAATTTTGCAGTTTTAGGTTCGCCAAATTCTTTTTTAAATACGTCTGTAGATGGTCCTCCGTTACTCAAAAGTCCTTCTACATAAACAGATGCTTTTTCCGTTTTGGCTTTTTTATCACTGACTGATACTTCTGCCGCCTTATTGGTCAAATACTTTTCAAAATAAATCCGGGTAAATTTATCAAACGCACTGCTATGTTCTTTTTTTCCTTTTTTGGATACACTCTCTGCTAATTTAATACTGTCATACCAATGCTCTCCCAAATCATGATCCGGAAGATTTTTGTTTTCTTCTTTCCATGCATTCAAGTCAGAAAAATCATGTTTTCCCAATAAAGTATCATATAATTCGATAATTAAAGTATCATTTCCCATAGCCAAAATTCTGTCATAAGAAAACAAAGGTAAATCCTTTTCTAATGGATTTATAATTAAAGTGTCCATCTGCATCAGACCAAAGAAACCTTTGGCTTCCATCACAGATACATTGCCCAATCCTTTAGCTTCATACTGTTTAATTCGAAACTTCATACCTTTTGCTTTTACATTGGCAAACTCTCCGGCTGATTTTTCTGTCAATGGATAAGTCTGATTTACTTTATCCAGCATTTTCTGCATTACATTTCCAATACTCATTTTTGTCTCTCCTTAATCGTTACTTTTTTCAATTTTTTATTTTATTCAAAAGAAACAGGACTGCTCCAGTATTGCTGGTTGTAAATATCTGTGAAGAGATACGTAAGATTTGCAGCTGCTTCTTCTACATATACATCACTGATTTCCAGTTCACCTTCTACCACCAGCTGTTCCCCGAACATATACGTGTCAAGGTATTCTCCATCGTAACTGTAGTAATCACAAATGAAATCAATAACGTCTCCATCCTGAACAGTATCCATCGTCTTAGCAACTGTTTCTGTTTCTCCTTCGGTATACACTCTACGCACGCCTACCACGCTTCCATAAGGATTTTCATCTGTGAATTCCAGAACCAGTTCTGCACGTTCTCCATTATAAAGAACCGGGACGCGTCCTGTAATACTATAATTTTCTCCATCATCCACAGTAGACTCATGGTAATATGCCACTGGCTGTTCATTAATTGCGAGCCAAGTTGCTTCTACCGGTGCTAAAAGATTTCCCGCCTCGTCAAATTCATATACATTGTCCAGACCTAAATCCATGAAACCTGCGCCATCATCATAGAACATATTCGCATGAAGTGTCTGCACAAGTTCCCACTGTTCTTCCGGAATTTCTATAACATCTCCATCATAACCTTCTGTCCACTGTAAAACACTGGCATCAAAAGAATGACTGGCAAAATATTCTGTCATCTCTTCTTCGCTCAAAGCACGCCCGCTTAAAAAGTTGGTATTGGCTATATTCAGACCGGAAACACTTTCTACACTGCCGCTAAGAAAAGTTCCCAAAAGCTGACTTACCACTTCTGTACTTACAGAAGAACTACTTCCACCATAACTTCCCAACATATCCATCAAGGAGGAAACCGGTGAACTTGTTCCTCCACTCATGGCCTGACCGCTGACTTCCATGCTGGCAAATGCCTGAATACAACGGCTATATTCATTATCTAACCCAATCTGTTCATAGGTTTCCACTGCCTCATCCACTAAAGAAGCTTTTCTTAATGGGAAATAGATGGAAAGACCATAAGAATTTGTCATATTGGAAGAGGTACGATTATACTTTACACTGCCAAGAATTGCCTGTGCCAGTGCCTCTCCTTCTTCGGTTCCCATATTTTTTGCCAGATGCACCAGGTCTACCTGATCGATCTTACTGGAAGAACCAAATTCTCTTGCCCCGCTTCTAGCATTGGAAACTTTTGCATATTCCTGATTTTGGATCAAATTATAGGTATCTGTTGAAAACTCTGTTAAAGTTTCCGGTATAGTCATTTCTAACTCAGCCAAATCCACAATGGAAAGTGTCGTTGACTGTCCCGAACATTTTTTGGCACAGGTATCTACAAAATCATCAATAATATTTTTTCCTACTTCCAATGTAGACATAGAAGTATCTTTGGCATATTCTGTCAGCCAATCTGTATAATACCAGCCGATTCCCGGTTCCGTTTCTTCACTGGCAATCAAATAATCTGCATGCTTAGTAAGCATAAGCGCATTTTCTGTTGTTGCCATAAGACAGGCATCAAATCCTACAAAATCAAATTTAACTCCACCTGCATTAAGTGCCTCATCAATTCCTGCAAGACTCATAGAACCACTGGAAGCATATTTTTCATCATAACCGAACCCGCTTACACTTCCTCCGCCATGATCCCAGAAGATAAGAGAATTTCTATTAGCAGGGAAATTCTTTGCACACCAATTGATAAAATAAGCCAAAGTATCCGGGTCCGTCATGGAGTAACTCCCCAGATCTTTTTCCAGACATACCATGCCTTCGTCCTTTATCTGCCATATCTGATTGGTCTGATTGCTTACTGCATTGTTCTGCCATCCCTTACATCCTCCGGTATAAACAAGCAGATTGATATCCTCTGAAATATCTGCATCGATCATTTCCTGCAAATCCGAAGTTGCCATCTTGCTGCGGGATTCCAAATCTGTACCGCAAAGGTATACCATAATGGTAGCTTTGTCTGAACCATCTCCATAAATATCTGTATACTTTTCACGGGCTCCTGCTGCAACAGAAGTGTCTAGAGAACCGGTATTATTTCCATTGTTCCAACCACTGGAAACGCTGCCGCCCCCTAAACTTCCATAAAGGGAACTTAAATCAAAATACTGGGAAGTACTTTGCCCCGTTGTATTTTCTACCGGAGCGGATGTATATTCAGATGACTCATCAGAAAGAAGGCTTCCTACTCCGCTGCCGCCTCCCAGAAGAAGAACTAAAGCAATAATAATAAACTTCATTATTCCCCCACCACCAGAACGAGTGGTATTTCCTCCGGAATATCTTTTGCCTCCACCGAGACTGCTGCCGCCCGTTCGATTTTGAGAACCGCCTAAGCCGCTTCCTCCACTACCGCTTGGTCGTCCTTGATAACCGCCTTTATTGCCTACCGGTCCTGTTCCAAGCCCTGAACCACGTCGGCTCATTGATTTTCCCGTACCTGACACATTTCTTTGTCTGCCACGAGGTCTATTTGGTGCCATACTTTATCCTCCTTAATATGATATTCTTTACTTTTAAAGGGACTATTGCGTAACATCTCTATTGCAACAGTCCCTTTTTCTATTCTGACTTTAGAACAAAAATCTATCCTTATTTTAACATAAAAAAAAGCAGTGTAAAACCATAATTTACACCGCTTTTCCATATTATTTATAATTTTGCCAAATCATCCTGACTCATCAGTTTTACGCCATTTTTAGTAAGTACACTGATTGCCTTTTCATTGTCTTTCACGCGGAAGATCATGTAGGCTACATCCTTCTGAGTTGTGGTAAATGCATATACATACTCTACATTAATTCCGTTATCACCTAAATAACGAATAACTTTTGCCAATCCGCCCGGTTCATCCGGAATTGCTACAGCCAATACCTTTGCTGCGGAACAAATATAGCCCGCATCCTTGATTACCTGCATTGTGTTATATACATCATCAACGATGATTCTTACAATACCGAAATCAGAAGCTTCTGCTAAGGATAATGCACGCATATCAATACTATTTTGAGATAATACATCTGTAAATTCTGCCATTGCACCTGGTCTATTTTCCAAGAAAACAGAAATCTGCTTTACTGTCATACTTAGTCCCTCCTCTTAATATAATTTACGTTTATCAATTACACGAACAGCTTTACCTTCACTTCTTGCAATGGTCTTAGGTGCTACTAATTTAACCTTAGCATAAATACCAAGCATCGCCTTCAGTGCATTTACAAGTTCTTTTTCTTTTGCTGCAACTTCATTGATACTGTCGGAGAACATTTCAGGTGTCATTTCTACCTGTACTTCAATAGTATCACCATTATTTACACGATCCACAATAATCTGATAGTTTGCTGCATATCCATTGTTCAAAAGAACAGTTTCAATCTGGGATGGGAATACATTTACACCCTTGATAATTAACATATCATCGCTACGACCCATAGGTTTGCTCATTCTTACATGAGTTCTTCCACAGGAACATTTTTCTCTATTTAATACACAGATATCACGTGTACGATAACGAAGCAATGGGAATGCTTCCTTTGTAATGCTTGTAAATACTAATTCACCTTTTTCACCATCCGGAAGAACTTCTCCTGTATTAGGATCAATAATTTCAGGAATAAAGTGGTCTTCATTTACATGCATGCCGCCTTGTGCACTACATTCAAAGGAAACACCAGGACCGGAAATTTCAGTTAATCCGTAGATATCATATGCTTTAATTCCAAGTTTTTCTTCGATATCATGACGCATTTCCTGTGTCCACGCTTCTGCACCAAAAATACCTGCTTT
>CAZSBV010000090.1:0-7448 GCA_964605105.1 uncultured Lachnospiraceae bacterium
CTGCCATGTCTTTTAATCTTTTTTCTACATATACGTGTCTTAACTTTGCATTTCCCGGCATCATAACATATTTTGCAGGATTTCTTTCGTATACGGCATCTACCGGTTCACATCTTTCTTCCAAAGTTACAGGACCCTGGGAATGAGAAAGTCTTGTAGTTGTTCTTACAATGATTGGTGTGTCATATTTTTCAGAAAGATCAAACGCATATTTCACAAAATTTTTTGCTTCCTGAGAGTCTGATGGTTCCAATACCGGCACCATGGCAGCTCTTGCCACACATCTGGTATCCTGTTCGTTCTGGGAAGAATAGAGTCCCGGGTCATCGGCCGCTACTAAAACAAGACCACCATTTACACCACTGTAGGAAATGGTATACAACGGGTCACTGGCAACATTTACACCAACGTGTTTCATGGAAGCCATAGCACGTACACCACTGATGGACGCACCAATAGCAACTTCCATAGCTACCTTTTCATTGGGTGACCATTCTGCATAAATTTCAGGATATTTTACAATATTTTCACTAATTTCTGTACTTGGAGTTCCCGGATATGCTGCTGATACCTTTACTCCTGCTTCAAATGCTCCTCTGGCAATGGCTTCATTACCAAGCATGATTTTTACTTCGCTCATAACTATGTTCCTTTCGTTATTGCTTCACTTTATATGTATTCTTTGTAATTCAAGACAGATTCGTAAACCTTAAGCGAGGTTCTGTTCTGCAATCAGGCGGTTTGCACCATACATTTCACGAAGCTTCGGTTTTTCAATCTTTCCGGTAGGATTCCGTGGAATGTCCGCAAAAATAACTTCATGAGGACGTTTGTATCTTGGAAGATCCAGACAGAATTTATCCACTTCTTCTTTTGTCATGGTCGCCCCTTCTTTTACTTCGATAATAGCTGCTGCAATTTCACCCAGTCTCTTATCTTTCAGACCGATAACTGCAACATCATGTACTTTATTATTCGTACGGATAAAGTCTTCAATCTGTACCGGATATAAGTTTTCACCACCACTGATGATAACGTCTTTCTTACGGTCAACCAGGAAAATAAATCCATCTTCATCTTCCTGTGCCATATCTCCGGTAAATAACCAGCCATCTTCTAACACTTCCTTAGTAGCCTTTTCATCTCTGTAGTAACAGGTCATAACACCAGGACCTTTTACTGCCAATTCTCCAACTTCACCTTTGGCTACCGTATTTCTATGTTCGTCCACAATTCGAATTTCCCATCCATAACCTGCTTTACCAATAGCACCTACTTTATGAATGTTCTCCACGCCTAAATGTACGCAGCCCGGTCCGATGGATTCAGAAAGACCATAGTTCGTGTCATATAAATGATTCGGGAAGATTTCTTTCCATCTTTTAATTAAACTCTGAGGAACCGGCTGGGCTCCGATATGCATCAGTCTCCACTGTTTCAAATCATAATCACTCAAATTAATTTTTCCACTTTCAATGGCTTCCAGAATATCCTGTGCCCACGGAACTAATAACCATACGATAGTACATTTTTCCTTAGAAACCGTTTCTAAAATAAATTCCGGTCTGGTTCCTTTTAATAAAACAGCCTTTCCTCCGGTTAATAAGCTGCCAAACCAATGCATTTTGGCACCTGTATGATATAAAGGAGGGATGCATAAAAATACGTCATTTCTATTCTGCCCATGATGATTTTGTTCTACCTTACATGCATGCACCAGACTTCTGTGTTTATGTAAAATTGCTTTTGGGAAACCTGTGGTTCCTGATGAGAAATAAATTGCCGCATCATCATCATCGGAAAGAATCATCATTGGTGACTGGCTGGAACAATTGGCTGCCAATGAATAATAATCATCTGCAAACCCCGGACAACCTTCACCAACATACATCAGAAGTCTGCCCTTACTGATCCTGTCTGCAATTTCCTCCACTCGACCAATAAATTCGTTTCCAAATACCAAAATATCTACTTGGGCAAGATTTACACAGTATTCAATCTCATCTGCTGAATAACGGAAATTCAAAGGTACTGCTAAAGCTCCTGTTTTTAAGATACCAAAATAAATCGGTAACCATTCCAGACCATTCATCATTAAAATAGCTACCTTATCCCCCTTCTGGATTCCTCTTTGAATCAAAAGATTGGCGAAACGATTTGCTTTTTCATTAAATACACTCCATGTGATTTCTCTACGGTAACTGGTCTTTGGACTTGGTTCAATTAATTCATATTCCTTCCAGGTTACACGTCTATCCTCTTTAATTTCCGGGTTAATTTCTACCAGACAAACATTATTCGGAAATTCTCTGGCATTTCTCTCTAAAAATTCTGTAATTGGCATTTTTCCTTTTCTCCTCGCTTTTACACTTTAACACTTTTGCTCATTAAAACCGATTATAACAAATCAACTATGTTCGGTCAACCCAAAGAACTCCTGTTTTTAGGCATTTATAGCATTTAGCGCATGTAAAAACAGCCACAAAAACTACTTTTTGCGGCTGTTAAAATATATAATTGAATCAATACTATCTAAAATATCTTTAAAATCTTCTCTGGGAGCAATCTCCAAATATTTTTTCAAAATTTGCGTTTCGCGGTCACGATATCTTCCATAAAAAATATCATACAAATTATGTCCCCGCATATAAATTTTGAATTCTTCAAAATGCTCTTTGATATCTTCTACTGTTTCCACGTTCTTTCCAATTTTATCTTGGAAAACTCTTCCACTCTTAATTTTATACAGATATTTTTTCCATTTTGAAAAAAGAATTCTCCAAAAGTGTTCCTCACTTTTTACGATTCCCAGTTCTGCCATAACTTTAGGATTTAAAAAATAGTTTTCAAAAGAATAATATTTTAATATAAGAACATTCTCTCTACGCACTCTTGGCAGTTTGTCAATATCCTGCACATTTCGTTCACTATAATAACGACACAACTGATTCGCCAATTCTTCCCTATCCTTTCCATCTCCATCACGAATCATCAGGAACTGATCCCTTAAATAAAGCTGATTCATGTATTTCAAGTTAGCATAGGTCTTAATGTTGGTACAGCTGTTAGTCGTAATAATAGAAATTCGGGATAACTCTCCGTTTTCATTATGAATATCCGAATAATACTTTTCCAAGAGAAGCGGCAAGCGATTCTTATCCTGTTTTCCTTCCACAATGAATACAAAATCTACATTTAAAAAATCATTGGCACTATAGCCTAAGTCATTTAAAATGTCATCAATCTCCGCATTCTGTCTTGCTACAGAATGTCCTTCCTTATCCAGAATCACTTGACATACCTGCCCTCTGGTAAAATTGGATACCATATTGGGAGAGTGGGTCGTAAAAACGACCTGGTTCTTTTTCGATAATTTATATAGTATCTTGCTGGCAGATTTCTGCAACGATGGGTGCAGGAACAATTCCGGATATTCTACAATGATAATACTTGGAATTTTCTGTTCTTCTTCAATATAGGTTTCCAACAGGGACAGCATATAAATACTTCGCATACCGTTTCCCAGCTGTTCCACCGGACTACTGTGTCCTGTCTCCTTATGGCTTGCTTCCACTTTTACAGAAAGCATCTGCTCCCAGTTGCAATTCATTTTATAAGAAATCTCTTCCACTCCGCCGTTCTTTTTATAGTTATGATTTACTTTTTTAGACAGCTCTTCTAAATCTAACTGATACATTTTATATTCCAGAAGCAGAGCAGTCTCCCTCAATGATAGTTCTTCCGGCGATTTTTGATTTATCAGACCAATGCACTGAAAACACTGATTACACTTTTTGGAAGAATCGAAAATACAGATATTAGAACGCAGATGTGCCAATTCTTCTGCCTGTCTTAACAGAAAGAAGTCTTCCTGAAAAGATTTTAATTTCCTTCCTGTATCAATAAAATGTACTTTAGGCAGTATCTGTAAAATATACGGGTTATTTTTGTTCTTTCCATCATCATAACGAATGGTTCCATTTTGATTAAAGGAACAAGTAAATTTCAATTCTCCGTTTTTAAAACATGGAAGTTTCTTCCCAAAATCCCGCAGCCAGGATTCATAATTTTTATAATAGCTGACTCTTCCATAATTATGGAACTGATGCAGATCTTCTTCTGTGATAGCCAAAGTCATAGTAATTTCGATATTCTGACGCCGTTCATTAAAATCTGTTTCCTTTACTTTTAAGTTCCCGGTCACAGCACGTATTGCATCTAATACAACGGTCTTTCCTGTGTTATTTTTCCCCACCAGAATCAGACAATTTTCTACGTCCTTAATTTCCAGTTCCCGTATGGATTTGAAGTTTTTAATGTTCAGAAACTTAATCTGCATTTTATTTATTACCCGCTTTTCTCTTCTCGAAAAATTCATCAACATATTTTACGATTTCTTCCGGCGGCATTGTTTTTAATAAATATCCTTCCGGTTTCAGTCCCATTACCTTCATAACACTTTCTTTGTCACTTTTACTGGTAAGAAAAATAACCGGGATCGTTGAAAATTCAGCTTCTGAACGCATCATCTCCAACACCTGTTTTCCATCAACAACAGGCATCTCGTAATCCAGTAATACCAGATCCGGACGATTCAAGGTCAAATACTTAATTGCCATAGCACCGGAATTTGCCAAAGCCACCTGATACTTTGCTTCCAGCCAGCCTTTTACATTTCTAAGCACGGCTCCGGAATCATCCACTACAAGAATTTTTTTCTTCAAATGACTTCCATTCTTTTTTATGTACTCATCTACCGTTTTAACCACTTCATTCACATCAATAGGACGGGCAAATTCTTCCTGAATCAGGCTGCCGGGCAGATATTTTTTAGCCTCCTTAATTTCATCTACTTCTCCTATCATGAAAAGATTAGCTTCATTTTCCAATGCTTTATCTTTAATAAAAATAAGTTCCTGAGGAGATTCCAATAATTCCTTATCCAGAAAAAGTAACCAAGCACCTATATTATCCGGCACTTTGCTCATCTCATTCGTTTCTGCTTTTGTTTCTATAATATCGTAGTCCTCTTTCAGCTTATTCCCAATTGTAATATTAAAATAACTTGATGCATTACTGATAAGTAAAATTTTATGCATTTTACGCATCCTCCTGTTTTTGTTCTATCATTTCTATCATTTTTTCAGCCATAGCCATCACTTCTTCCATTGCTACATCTGCTACGTAAGCTCTTAATTCTTCTAACAATGGTTCCAAAGCTTCCTCCAACTGATACTGTTCAATCTGCTTCATAATTTCATCTGCTCTATCCAGATCAAACGTATCTATCGCATCTCGAAGTTCTTTCAGACTTCCTATAATGACTTCCGCCGGCGCCTGCTTCTTTTCCTCATTCTGTAGTTTGGCATAAGGTTTTAAAACCTCTTTATAACTTCGGTATAATTCCAGCATTCCCGGAGTCTGTTCTGTCAGTTCGTCCACATTTTCAGCATTCCCTAACATTTCCAGTTCATAACACCATTTTGATAACTCCATAGCTCCAATCATACGGGCAGTATTTTTTAACGCATGAACCTCAATCGTATAATCCCTGATAAGACCGTCTGCCAGACATTTTTCCATCTTTATAGATTTCATATCTATTAATTTGTAGAAGTCTCCCAACAAACTAAAAAATAATTCTTTTGTCCCTGAATTTTTGATACCTTCCTGTACATCAAGTCCCTGAATTTCAGGCAATGGTTCCTCTTCTTTTGTCACAATCGATACGATACTCGCAGTAGCTTTTGAAGCTCCATCACTTCCGCAATCCACTCCGCTTCCATTGTCTATGATGTATTCTGCCGGAAGCCAGTGTCTGATCTTTGCGCAAATATCTTTCAAATCAATAGGCTTTGCAGCAAAATCATTCATACCTGCTTCAAAGAATTTCGCTCTTGCCTCTACAACAGCATTGGCAGTCAGGGCAATGACAGGAACATTCTTACAATATTCATCGTCCATTTCCCTAAGTCGCTTAGTTGCTTCAATACCATCCATGACCGGCATCATATGATCCATGAAAATCAAATCATACTTTTTACTACAAATCATATCCAAAGCTTGTTTACCATTTTCAGCAGTATCAATCTGCATCTCAAGCGGTGCCAACAGACCAAGGGCAACTTTGCGGTTCATTTCATTATCATCCACAACCATAATTTTAGCTTGAGGTGCTGTAAAGTTCAAGACATTTTCAGAATTAAGTCTTGGTTCTTCTTTTACATCAATAGCTTTTCTTGCATCCACGATTTTTTGAGGAACGGTAAAATAGAATTCACTGCCCTCTCCATATTTACTTTTAACGCTGATTCTGCCTCCCATCATTTCCACAAACTGTTTCGAAATGGCAAGGCCAAGACCGGTTCCTTCTTTATAATGGTTTTTCTTAGCATCTACCTGGTTGTATGCTCCAAATAATTTATCAATATCCTCCGGAGCAATTCCCTGTCCGCTGTCTTTTACGGAAAAGAATAGCTCACAGTGATCTCCTTCTATTTCTCTTACCTTTACTGTAAGTTTGACATAACCCTCTTCGGTAAACTTGACTGCATTATTTGCCACATTAATTAATACCTGACGGATTCGCAGTTCATCCCCATAAACCACCGCCGGAAGATTTTCATCGATATCAAAGTCTAATTGAATCATTTTACTTCCAATACGATTTAAAATAATCATCTTCAAATCATTTAACATCGGCAGCGGTGCATAATTATCCTCTACAATCTGCATTTTCCCGGATTCAATTTTGGAAAAATCCAGAATATCATTTATGATTCCAAGAAGTGCATTTCCTGACCTCTGAATATTACCCAAATATTCTCTCTCTGTTTCCGGCAAATCACTTCTCATCAAAATCTCCGTCATACCTACAATGGCATTCATGGGAGTTCTGATTTCATGGGACATATTAGACATAAAAGCAGATTTGGCTCGATTGGCTTCATCAGCTCGGTTCTTTTCTTCCACCAGCTGATCCATAAGCTGACGCATCTGGGTAACATCTGCCAATAACAGACTATATCCTTCTACTTTTTCTTCCCTACACATTTCAATCATCTTTAATTCATAAAATCTGTTCTTTATTTCTACTACACAATCATCCAATTGGAACAGATTATAAATTTCTTTCGGCACCCTTGCTCTTTCAGGATAAATTTCCAATAACGGAAAAAGATCCCTTGCGTACTTATTCGCATCCAGAAAACCATACATTTTATCTACTACAATCATAGAATTTTCCATCTGCTCAAATGCCCATTCCCGTGCCATATTCGTAATCCCGAAAAATTCTCCCTGGATCACACTTAAGATAATGGCAAGAATAGCAAAGGAACCAAAAATCGGCACCACATCAAACTTAAGGTTTCCCACCAGTTTTATAGTCAGAGAAACTACGATCACAAATTCTGCACCAATAAGTCTTGCGATATTTTCCCGTTCTG
>CAZSBV010000091.1:0-7438 GCA_964605105.1 uncultured Lachnospiraceae bacterium
CATAGCCGTTGCAATGGTTGCTTTTCCTTCTTCAATCAATGTCTGGGCATTTCCCAGCCATACGTCCGTACCATGGGAAAGTCCTGAAATACGAACCAAATCAGAAAAAGTCTGAGGTTTAGTGTCCAATAGCATCTGAATAACGAAGTCTGTACCAAATTCCGGAATTCCAAGGGAACCAACCGGACAACCGCCTAATTCTTCCGGAGTTACTCCTAAAGCACTGGTATTCTGGAATAAGGACATTACCTTCGGGTCATCCAAGGGGATTGTTACCGGATCAAGTCCTGTCAAGTCCTGTAACATACGAATCATGGTCGGATCGTCGTGTCCCAGAATATCTAGCTTTAACAAGTTATGGTCAATGGAATGGTAGTCAAAATGCGTCGTAATGGTATCTGTCGTCATATCGTTTGCAGGATGCTGTACCGGAGTAAAGGAATTGATATCCTCTCCCACAGGAAGAACAACAATCCCTCCCGGATGCTGTCCGGTACTTCTACGAATACCGGTACATCCGCCTACGAGACGATTGATTTCACAAGTACGCTTCTTGATTCCACGTTCTTCATAATAATTTTTAATATAACCAAAGGCAGTTTTATCCGCCAGAGTACCTATGGTTCCGGCACGGAAGGTCTGTCCCGCACCGAAGATTACTTCTGTATATTTGTGAGCCTTACTCTGATATTCTCCTGAAAAGTTCAAGTCAATATCCGGCTCTTTATCTCCCTTAAATCCAAGGAAAGTTTCAAAAGGAATATCAAATCCGTCCTTATGTAACTTTTCTCCACATACAGGACAGATTTTATCCGGCATGTCAATTCCGGCTCTTCCGGCATATTCTCTTACCTCATCAGATTCAAAATCATTGTAAAAACACTTGGTACAATAATAATGAGGACTTAACGGGTTTACTTCTGTGATTCCCGACATAGTCGCCACGAAGGAAGAACCTACCGAACCTCGAGATCCTACCAGATATCCATCTTCTACCGATTTCCATACCAACTTCTGAGCAATGATATACATAACCGCAAAGCCATTAGTAATGATAGAATTCAATTCCTTTTTCAATCGGTCTTCTACAATCTGAGGCAGGGGATTTCCATACATCTGATGTGCCTTGTTATAACAAATATCAGTTAATACCTGATCCGAATTTTCAATGACCGGTGGACATTTGTCAGGACGAACCGGTGACATAGTCTCGATTCTGTCGGCAATTTTATTAGTATTGGTAATTACCACTTCTTCTGCTTTATCACTTCCAAGATAAGCAAATTCCTGTAGCATCTCTTCCGTGGTTCTAAGATACAATGGTGCCTGATCGTCCGCATCCTTAAATCCCTTTCCTGCCATAATGATACGACGGTAAACTTCATCTTCCGGATCTAAGAAATGCACATCGCAGGTTGCCACTACGGGCTTATTAAATTCCTCTCCCAAATCTACGATTCGTTTATTAATCGCCTGAATATCCTCGATCGAATTTACATTTTTTACCTTGTCGGAATAAATCATGAACTCGTTGTTACCGGTAGGCTGAATTTCCAGATAATCATAAAAATTCACCAGTCTGGCGATTTCTGATTCCGACTTTTCCTCCAACAAAGCACGATATAATTCCCCTGCTTCACAGGCACTTCCCAAAATAATTCCTTCTCTGTGTTTTATAAATTCACTTTTCGGAATTTTGGGACGCTTATTATAAAAAGTCAAATGGGACTGCGATACCAGATTATAAAGATTTACTCGTCCGGTATTGTTTTCTGCCAGCATAATGGCATGATAAGAAGGAAGCTTTGCTTTGGATTCTACACTACCTTCTCCCAACATATTGATTTCTTCCATGGAAGAAATCTTTCTTTCATTCAACATTTTTATAAAATGAATGAATATTTCTGCCGTCGCTCCGGCGTCATCCACAGCACGATGGTGATTTTCCAAAGAAATCTTCAAAGTCTTACAGACAGCATCTAAAGTATGCTTTGCCTGCCCCGGCAACAATACTCTTGCCAAACCTAAAGTATCAATATAAGTATAACTTGCCTTCATTTTCTGACGACGGATATTTTCCTTGATAAAGCTCATGTCAAAATTGGCATTGTGGGCAACTAAAACAGCCCCTTTACAAAATTCCACAAATTTAGGCAATACCTCTTCTATGGTTTCCGCATCCATGACCATTTCGTCCTGAATTCCGGTCAACTGCGTTATTTCATAAGGAATCGGCACCTGTGGATTCACGAAAACAGAAAAATGATCTGTCACTTCGCCATTTACGACCTTTACCGCTCCAATTTCAATAATTTTATTTTTTACCGGTGAAAAACCTGTCGTTTCAATATCAAATACTACAAAAGTGCCCTCTAAAGACTGTCCTTTTTCATTGGTAACGATATTATTCAGGTCGTCCACCAGATAAGCTTCAACACCATAAATAACTTTAAAAAAGTCATTCTTATCCGGATTTTCATCTCCGGCTTCTTTTCGTTTCGCTTTTTCCGCTTTCCACAAATCTTCCCACACATGGTTTGCATCCGGGAAAGACTGCACTACACCATGGTCCGTAATGGCAATGGCAGGATGTCCCCAGGCATAAGCTCTTTTAACAATATCCTTTGCTTCGGAAACTCCGTCCATATCGCTCATTTTTGTGTGGCAATGAAGCTCTACTCTTTTCTTTACACTATGATCCATACGGGAAGTTGTAAAATTCTTGATTTTCTTAATGCCTGCCAAAGAGCCAATGGTAAGTTCCCCGTCAAACTTATCTATCATAGCCATACCTTTTACCTTGATAAAAGCACCTTTTTTAATCTCAGCCATCAATTCAGCCAACTGGTCATTACGTGTAAATACTTTGATTGTCATCGTATCTGTAAAATCCGTCAAATCAAAGAATACTATCGTCTTTTCATTTCGAATTTCACGAGTATCCAAAGCAATGATCTGCCCACGAATGGTAACTTCTCCGATTTCTCCAATGACCTCAGAGATTGGCATAGCTTCATCTTCAAAATCTTTTCCATATATAACATCCGGATTATCAGAGCGTTTCAAGCCTAAAGGTCGTCTGTAATCTTGTTTGCTATCTTTTTTCTCCTCTTTTCCACCAAAATTCTTCGGTGTATTAGAATCTGCCTCTTTCTTAGGCACATTTTCTTTCTTCTCGGTTGTATGTTTCGTTTTTTCACCGGAATCGAATGGTACACGCTCTGTATCATTACCTTCGGTATTTTCACCACTTTCCGATGAAATTCCGGACACTCTCTCAGAAATTTCAGCCACCTTGCGACGAATCATAATTTCATCCTCTTCCCGGTGCCTGCTGCTTTCCATTTCTACAAAATTCAAAGAAAGAGAGGCGCCAATCCCGCACCTCTCAACAATGATTTTTTCCAGAATTCGAATGAGTTCTTCCTGTAAATCCCGATACAATACCGTATCTTTTACCTCCAAAATCATAGTACCGTTCTGAGGATAAGTTATCTTTGCCTGTTTGAACATACTGTGTAATACATGATTATATCTCTGAATTTCCAATAAAATACTATCCCGATAGGACTCCATTAGATTTTCCAACGTATATTGTGACGAAAGGGCATACTTTTCCTGTATTTTTATTTCCATCTGATGAGTCGGAAATAACTGCTTTTTAATCTGTGCTTCTGTCTCCCAGATTAATTCCTTCTGTAGCAAGTGGTCACTTTGTAAATACACACGCAGCATGTCTTTTGCCCGATTGCTGGTAACACGTTCTATCACAGTAGTTTCCAGCAGCGTTCTCATTTTCTTATCCAGTTGTAAGGTAGGAAAAACTTCAAAAAACTGTTTACTCATATATTAATCATTCCAATGTAATAATTCTTCTCTTAAGACTTCTAATAACTGGTCTTCCGGAATCTTCTTTACAATCTGTCCTTTTTTAATCAATAATCCTTCTTTGATACCGCCGGCAATTCCAATATCCGCTTCTTTGGCTTCTCCCGGTCCGTTAACCACACATCCCATAACAGCAACCTTAATATCCAAATCAAATCCGGCAACCAGAGTTTCCACCTGATTTGCCAAACTAATCAAATCAATTTTGGTTCTTCCGCAGGTAGGACAGCTGACTACTTCAATTCCGCCTTTTCTTAATCCCAACGTTCTTAAAATTAATTTCGCAGATTTAATTTCTTCTACCGGATCTCCGGTCAAAGAAACACGAATCGTATCACCGATACCCTGATTTAAAATAATACCAAGTCCGATAGAAGATTTAATATTACCACTGGTAACCGTTCCGGATTCCGTAATTCCCACATGCAATGGATATGGTGTCTTATCTGCCAATAATTCATGAGCTTTTACACACATCATAACATCGGAGGATTTGATACTGATTACCAGATTGTCATATCCTAATTCTTCAATGATACGAACCTTGTCCAAGGCACTTTCTACAATACCTTCCGCGGTTACTCCGCCATATTTTTCCACCAAATCTTTTTCCAGGGAACCACTATTTACACCTACACGAATCGGAATATTTCTTTCCTTGGCAACTTTCACTACTGCTGCCACATTTTCTTTGGAACCAATGTTCCCCGGATTAATTCTGATTTTATCTGCGCCGTTTTCCATAGCCGCAATTGCCATTTTATAATCAAAATGAATGTCTGCTACCAATGGAATATGAATCTGCTTTTTAATCTCAGCAATGGCTTTTGCTGCTTCCATATTTGGTACGGTACAGCGGATAATTTCACACCCTGCTTCTTCCAGTCGTAAAATCTGTGCTACACAAGCCTCTACATCTTCTGTAGGTACATTAGTCATAGACTGAATTAAAATAGGATTTCCTCCACCAATTTTGCGATTTCCAATCTGAATTACTTTTGTGTTATCTCTATACA
The DNA here is from genome assembly GCA_964605105.1 of uncultured Lachnospiraceae bacterium. Taxonomy (GTDB): domain Bacteria; phylum Bacillota; class Clostridia; order Lachnospirales; family Lachnospiraceae; genus SFDP01. The sequence goes on from CAZSBV010000091.1 coordinate 4,905, forward strand.
TAAAATACTCTCCTTTCGAAAGACCTGATTTCCTACTTTCAAGTATACTAGAAAATAAAAAATTTGCCTATCCTTATTTTGCATAAATACATTCTATGTAAAATCGTTTCTTTTCCCGACTCTCGTCCTGACACTCCAACACCAATCGGCATGACTCTCCTTCAATTTCTTCCCAGGGGATCTCCAACAAAAGATTGGAATTTGTCTTATAAGCACATCCTTCTTTTACTAATACTTTTCTGAGCTTGGAATCTCTTATAATTACCTTCAAATTCTGAACATCCTGCAATACTTCATCTCGGTAGCCTGCCTGCATTGATTTAGTATCTTGCATTCCCTCTCTGTGACTTTCTCCCGCCAGAATCACCTTGCCTGGCAATAGGCATAAAACACAAATCACCAATATCAACATCTTCTTCGCAATATAAAAACTATGTCTTCCTTCCGTACAAAAAATACTTTTTTCCTGATACCACATTCGATTTTTAATTAATCCCAAATTCAAATGCGGCACAAAAAACTTTTTTCTTTTTTTTAAGTGTGTTGCCCATAGTTCCAAATCTTTCTTTACTTCACGCATGCTCTCGTACCTTCTGCTATCTTTTCCTCTGGTACACTTCTCAATAATCTTTTCCAGAGGCAGGGAAAGAAATGGATTTTCTCTTCTGACATAGATTCCATGACGCCTCTTTTCTTCTATCACCGGCAATTTCACATTGCTTCCTACCGCCATAGCATAAAGTACCATTCCGAAACTGAAAATATCACTTCGCTGGGTCAAACAACTCCCTTCTTGTTTTAGCTTGATCTGCTCCGGAGAAGCATAACCAAAAGAACCACTGATTTTTCCTCTTTTCCCTTTCATAGATACACTTCCCATATCTACCAGTTTTACGGTTCTGCTCTCTTCAATTATAATATTAGAAGGTTTTAAATCCAGATAAAGTAAACTTGGCGTACTCTGGTGTAAATACAAAATTGCATTACAGATTTGAGACACTATAACTACCATTTCTTCTTCCTCAATGGCCCCCTTCTCAATCATATCTTCTAAAGTAATCCCCTGAATGTAGTCCATAATTAATATATTTCTCTCTTCCTCCTCAAAAGCGTCTACAATTCTAGGAAAATTTGGATGCGATATTTTCTTTAATGCTGTTAATTCATTCATGCCATCTTCTGTGTCTGACCTCCTAAAGCAGCCTCCGACTTTTTCTTCCAATACCTTCATTGCCCATTCCTTTTCCAAATGAAGGTCCCATACTTTATATACTTTTCCATTTCCGCCTTTTCCGGCTTCTTCTATAATCTGATATCTTTGCTTCCATATTTTCTTCATCGATTTTCCTTCCCCTTCTATCTTTATCGTTTCACAATTTACAAAGGAATCGTTATCATTTAGCATCCTCTATAACCCCAAAATAAAGTGCTGATATATTATCTTTCTCTCCTGCCGCTATCTTCTTCTGAAAAATTTGTTTCAACATTCGATCTGCCTGTGTCCCATCTTCTACCTTTCTTTTTCCCCAGATACGCAATTCTTCCATATCCAGATTTCTGTAAAATCCATCCGTACACAATAAAAATTTATCTTTTTTCCGAATTCTTTTACTGCCCATGACCGGCTGATACCATTTCCCAACTCCTATGGCACGATTTAAATTTCCTTTGCAATCATGGTGTTCCTCTGTCAACTTTCTTACTTTTTTCTCCCGCATTAAATACAATCTGCAATCACCGATGTGAAACCACGCTATTTTTCTTGGATTCATTAAAACAATTGTGACTGTTGTTCCCAGACGAATCCCCTTTTCTTTTCCGTAATTCTGCAACTCTTCGTGAATCTGAAAGCATAATTGCTGTATCATTTTCTTCTGCTTTATGGGCTTTAATTTATACCCCTCCGACATAAACCAATTTGCTAATTGTCTGACCACATAAGAGCTGGCTTGCTCTCCTTCCGATAATCCTCCAATACCGTCACAAATCACAGCCAGAACCTGCTGCTTCTTTCCTTTCCGCATCTGCCAAAAAGCCAAAGAATCTTCATTTCTCTCTCTGGCACCTTTTTCCCACAAATGTCCACAGAAAATTTGTTCTTCTTTGATAAAAATTCCCCCTTAATAAAAATAATTTACTACCATGAAAAACGAATCCTATAGGATTCCTGAAATGTAAAAATTTGATATAAAATGAGTTCTAAAATATTAAATATTTACTAGTGAAAATTTTGAATTTCATATTTGAAATAGATTCGATAATTATTTGCTCTACAGCTATGCTCTATTTAAAAAAATATCTGCTTTCAATTTGTTTGTAAAATACATATATCACATTTTAGAATAAATTTCCACATAAAAATGCACAAATTTTATTCTAAAGAAAAAAGATACCTTATTTTTTCTATAAAAGAACGAAGCCCCCGTTTTCACGAGGGCTTCTTTCTTATGAGGGGGAGATAGTGAGTGATCAACTATCCTGATACATACTATAGCAACAAATTGTGTGCAAAATATGTACAATTTATAAAAAAA
>CAZSBV010000092.1:0-7403 GCA_964605105.1 uncultured Lachnospiraceae bacterium
TTCGCAGGATAGGAGAGAATATGAAATTATTAAATTACATTGCATTAACAATTGCTATTGTGGGAGCTGTGAATTGGGGCCTGATCGGGGTTTTAAATTTTGACCTTGTAGCCTTCATATTTGGCGAAATGTCCTGGTTATCAAGAGTAGTATACACATTGGTTGGGCTGGCCGGCATTTACCTGATTACGTTTTATGGACAATTAAATTCTGTAGAAGAATAAATGAGAAAAGTCGCGGACACAATATCAATGTTCGCGGCTTTTACTTATAAAGAATTACATAGTTTAGAAATCTTTAAGAAAACACACAAAAAATTCATGCTATTTTGTATTGCTTTTAAGAAAGGGGATAATTATAATGTAATTTGTAACTATTCAGAATCGGGCGAATTTGCTCTGAATAGTTTCATAATTTCTATTAATGAGTGAAACTTGGAGGAAGAGAATGGACGATCATATAAATCGTTTTGACAACAATCAAAAGAATAATCAGAATAATGGTCCTAATAATAGAAAAGGAAATCAACAAGGAGGACAGAATCCTAAAAAACAGAATTTGTTGGTATTTCTGATAGCTACACTCATCAGTTTAGTAATGATGAGTTATTTTATGAAATCTATGGATGGAACAAGCAGCAAAGAAATTCCTTACAACGAATTTGTGACTATGTTGGAAGCCGGAGAAGTAGAAAGTGTCTATATTGGCTCTGACAGAATTGTCATATATCCGGTGGAGGAAGAAGAGACTCAGCCGCAAAGCTTAACCATGATGATGATGCAAATGCAAAATGAGCTTACTTATTATACAGGTCGTGCAGAGAGCAATGATACTTTGACAGAACGTTTGTTGGAAGCGGGAGTAGAAATTGAACCTGAAATTCCGGAAAGTTCCAATTTGGTTCTGGATATGCTGCTTACTTATGCGTTGCCGTTAGTTCTTGTATGGGTTGTATTTGGCTTCATTATGAAAAAAATGGGCGGTGGCGGCGGCCCCATGGGCGTTGGAAAGAGCAATGCCAAGGTGTATGTGCAGAAGGAAACAGGTGTTACTTTTAAGGATGTAGCCGGAGAAGATGAAGCAAAAGAATCTTTGCAGGAAGTGGTAGATTTCTTGCATAATCCGGGACGCTATGCAAAAATTGGTGCTAAGTTACCTAAGGGAGCTTTGTTAGTGGGACCTCCCGGAACGGGAAAGACTTTGCTTGCAAAAGCAGTTGCGGGGGAAGCTCATGTACCATTTTTCTCTTTAACAGGTTCTGATTTTATTGAATTATATGTAGGTGTAGGTGCTTCCCGTGTAAGAGATTTATTTAAGGAAGCAACTAAGAATGCTCCATGTATTATTTTTATTGACGAAATAGATGCTATTGGACGAAGCCGTGATTCCCGTTATGGCGGTGGTGGAAATGAAGAAAGAGAACAGACCTTAAACCAGTTGTTATCCGAAATGGACGGATTCGATACTTCTAAAGGGATTCTGATTCTTGGTGCCACTAACCGTCCTGAGATTTTGGATAAGGCATTACTGAGACCGGGACGTTTTGACAGAAGAATTATTGTAGATAAACCAGACTTAAAAGGTCGTGTAGAAATCTTAAAAGTACATGCAAAAGATGTTAAAATGGATGAAACTGTAGATTTCGATGCTATTGCTTTAGCCACTAGCGGAGCGGTAGGTTCTGATCTTGCTAATATGATTAATGAAGCGGCTATTAATGCGGTAAAAGAGGGACGCGAATATGTTTCCCAGAAAGACTTATTTGATGCGGTAGAGCAGGTATTGGTAGGAAAAGAAAAGAAAGACCGTATTATGAGCAAGGAAGAAAGAAAGATTGTTTCTTATCATGAAGTTGGTCATGCATTAATCAGTGCTTTACAGAAAAATTCAGAGCCGGTACAGAAAATAACCATTGTACCACGTACTATGGGTGCTTTGGGATATGTAATGCATGTTCCGGAAGAAGAAAAATATCTCAATACGGAAGCAGAATTAAGAGATCGTTTGGTAAGTATTCTTGGTGGCCGTGCCGCAGAAGAAATTGTTTTCGATACGGTGACAACAGGAGCTGCAAACGACATTGAAAAAGCGACCGATATTGCGAAAGCGATGGTTACCCAGTATGGTATGAGTAAGCGTTTTGGTTTGATGGGCCTTGCCACTGTTCAGAACAAATATCTGGATGGAACAGCTTCTTTAAATTGTAGTGATGTTACAGCAGCAGCGGTAGATGAAGAAGTAAAAGATATGTTGAAAGAAAGTTATGAGCAGGCATTAACGTTACTTCGGGAAAACCGTGAAGTAATGGATAAACTGGCAGAATTCCTGATTGAAAAAGAAACCATTACCGGCAAAGAATTTATGAAGATTTTCCGCAAAGAAAAAGGAATTCCGGAACCGGAAGAAGAAAAGAAGGAAGATGCCAAAAAGGTAGTGGCAGTAGATAATGAAGTTGAAATGCCGACAGAATCTTTCGAAGAACTCTTCCAAATGGCAAAGGAAAGTAGTGAATCTGATGAATCAGAAACTACTGATAATAAAGGAAATGAAACTTCGGGAGACGTAAAAGAGGATAGTATTCCAGCTACAGGGATAGAAAGTAAGGATTCTGTTGAATGCAGAGAGAATGAAGAAAGTACTGAGACAGAAGAAGTACAGGAAGAGCAGAAATCGGAGATTAGAGGCAACTATAGCAAAGCATCCGCCGATAAACTCTGGAAAGATATAAAATAAATGATATAATAAAATAAACTATGCCTTAATGGGGCTGTTGCAAAAGGGATACCAAGATCCGTAATATATATTTTGCAGCAGCCCCTTTTTGAAAATTATAATTTGGAGTTGAATATGAATAGTGAGAAGTTCAATATACAGGAAGAGTTAAAGAAACTACCGGATAAGCCGGGAGTCTATATTATGCATGATAAGAATGATACTATTATATATGTAGGAAAAGCGATTATTTTGAAAAATCGTGTACGTTCTTATTTCAGAGAAAGTGCGAATCATAGTCCTAAAATTGCAAAGATGGTAAGTTTAGTAGATCGATTTGAATATATTGTGACCGACTCCGAGTTAGAAGCCTTGGTGTTGGAAAATAATTTGATCAAAGAACACAGACCTAAATACAATACCATGTTAAAGGATGATAAAACTTATCCGTATATTAAAGTGACGGTATCAGATGTGTATCCAAGGATTTTATTTTCCAGAGAAATGAAAAAGGATAAATCAAAATATTTCGGTCCTTATACCAGTGCAGGAGCGGTCAAAGATACTATAGAACTTATTAATAAATTGTATAAATTAAGAACCTGCAATCGGAAGTTACCGAAAGATGTAGGGAAAGAGCGCCCCTGTTTAAATTATCATATACATCAGTGTAAAGCGCCATGTCAGAATTGGGTATCTCCTGAAGAATATAAAAAACAGGTAGAGGAAGCTTTGGAATTTTTAAATGGGAATTACGGAAAGATTTTAAAAGATTTACAGCAGAAGATGGAAACGGCATCTGAAAATCTGGAATTTGAAGAGGCAGCATCGTATCGTGATTTGTTGAACAGTGTGAAACAGGTAGCACAGAAACAAAAAATTACAGACTCTGAAGGAGAAGACAGGGATGTGATTGCGGTTGCAAAAGATGAACAGGATGCTGTAGTACAAGTATTTTTTGTGCGTAATGGACGATTGATAGGAAGAGAACATTTTTATATGACAAATGTATCGGAAGATACCGAAGGACAGATTTTGGCAAGTTTTGTGAAACAGTTCTATGCGGGGACACCGTTTATACCTAAGGAACTGCTGATTCAGGAAGAAATCGAGGAAGCAAAAATAATTTCAGAATGGCTTTCCGGAAAACGAGGGAATAAGGTATGGCTGCGCTTCCCTAAAAAAGGGACGAAAGAGAAGCTGGTGGATTTAGCAGCTAGAAATGCTTCCATGGTTTTGAGTCAGGACAAGGAAAGAATCAAAAGAGAAGAAGGAAGGACTATAGGGGCTGTAAAAGAAATTGCAGGTCTTTTAGGAATGGAAAAGATTGTCCGCATGGAGGCCTTTGACATTTCCAATATCAGTGGATTTGAAAATGTAGGTTCCATGGTTGTTTATGAAAAAGGAAAACCGAAGAAAAGTGACTATCGTAAATTTAAAATTAAATCGGTCTCCGGTCCGGATGATTATGGTTGTATGAAAGAAGTTCTGACCAGACGTTTTCTTCATGGAATGGAAGAAAGTAAAGAACTAAAGGAGAAAAATTTGGAAGAACAATTTGGTAGTTTTACACGTTTTCCGGATTTGTTATTGATGGACGGAGGAAAAGGACAGGTAAACATTGCATTACAGGTCTTGGAGGAATTGAAGTTAAATATTCCGGTCTGTGGAATGGTAAAAGATGACAATCATAGAACCCGAGGTCTATATTACAATAATGAAGAAATTCCCATTGATAAACATTCAGAGGGATTTAAATTGATTACCAGAGTTCAGGACGAAGCACATAGATTTGCCATTGAATATCATAGGTCTTTGAGAAGTAAAGAACAGGTACATTCCGTATTAGACGATATTCCGGGAATCGGACCGGCCAGAAGAAAGGCATTGATGAAAGCATTTGCCAACATTGGAGATATTAAAGAGGCTACCGTGGAAGAATTGGTACAAATTCCGGGTATTCCGCAAAATGTTGCAGAAGAAATCTATTCTTTTTTTCATAGTTCTGTGGTAAGATAAGAGAAAATAATATAGTTTTATAGTCTGCTGGTAATAACGGTCGGCAAATGCAAGTGTGGACTATGAAGAATGGAGCAAGTGTATGGCAAGTATTACATTGACTAAAATCATAAAGAAAATGCAGCTGGAAAATCTGACACCGGAAATTTCGGTAAAGGGAATCAGTATTACACAACCGGACATTAACAGACCGGCGTTACAGTTAGCAGGATATTTTGAGCATTTTGAAGCGACTCGTTTGCAGATTATTGGATTTGTAGAATATACTTATATGCAGGGATTGTCTTTAGAAAGAAAAAAAGAAGTGTATGAACAGCTTCTTTCCTGCCCGATCCCATGTATTGTTTTTTGCAGAGCACTTCATCCTGATGAAGTATTTTTGGAGAAAGCAATGGAAAAAGGTGTTCCGATTCTTATGACGAAACAGGCAACTTCTGCATTTACCGCAGAAATCATAAGATGGATGAATGTTAAATTAGCACCATGTATTTCTGTACATGGGGTTTTGGTCGATGTATATGGTGAGGGTGTTTTGATTACCGGTGAAAGTGGAATAGGTAAATCGGAAGCTGCATTGGAATTAATCAAAAGAGGACATCGTCTGGTAACAGATGATGTTGTTGAAATCCGTAAAGTCAGCGAAGAAACTTTAATTGGTACAGCTCCTGATATTACAAAACATTTTATTGAGCTTCGTGGTATTGGAATTATTGATGTTAAAATGTTATTCGGTGTTTCCAGTGTAAAAGAAACTCAAAATATTGATTTGGTAATTCATTTGGAAGACTGGGATAAAGATAAAGAATATGATCGTTTGGGATTACAAGAAGAATATACGGAATACCTTGGAAATAAAGTAATCTGTCATAATATACCGATTCGTCCGGGACGTAATCTTGCAGTTATTTGTGAATCAGCAGCAGTTAACCATCGTCAGAAGAAGATGGGATATAATGCGGCACAGGAATTATATGCACGTGTTCAGAATTCTTTGACAAAAGGAAGAAATCAGGACGAGGACGACGAATAAAGCATAAGAAGGGGCTGTTGTAAAATATTTGCAGCAACCCCTTAATTTTTAATAAGTATAGAAATTAGGAGAGGCTATGTATACAGATTTTTTGGAACATCTTACTTCTTTTATGAATAAAGAAGATATTAAAATAAATGAACCAATGAAGAAGCATACTTCTTTTCGGGTAGGTGGTCCGGCAAAAGTTTTTTTAACGGTGCATTCCGAAGAGATATTAAGTAAAATTTTACTGGCTTTGAACGAAAGGAAGCTTCCATATTTTGTGTTAGGAAATGGAAGCAACTTGTTAGTATCTGATCAGGGATACGAAGGTGTTATGGTCTATCTTGGGGAAGAATTTGCCGGGATTGAAGTGGAAGGAAATAGCATAAAAGCGGGTGCCGCTGCGTTCCTCGGAAAAGTAGCCAGAAAGGCATTGGAAGAAGAATTGACCGGTTTGGAATTTGCGGCAGGAATTCCGGGAAGTCTGGGCGGTGGCGTAGTGATGAATGCCGGAGCTTATGGTGGAGAATTAAGTCAGGTAGTGACCAAAGTGCGTGCCATGAATGCGGTAGGAAACGTAATTACTTTAGAAAAGAATGAATTATTGTTAGGTTATAGAACCAGTATTTTTAAATTGCAGCCGTTTGTAATTCTTGAGGTGAGTATGGAATTGCAGAAAGGTGTAAAACAGGAAATTTTAGGCAAAATGAATGAATATACTCAGGCGAGAATAGAAAAGCAGCCTTTGGAATATCCTAGTGCAGGAAGTACCTTTAAACGTCCGGAAGGACATTTTGCCGGGAAATTAATTATGGATGCCGGATTAAGAGGTTTTTCGGTAGGAGATGCTCAAGTTTCAGAAAAACATTGTGGTTTTGTAATCAATAAAGGGAATGCCACAGCTTCTGATATTCGTACTTTGATGGAAGAAGTAACAAAGAAGGTGAAAGAGCAGTTTGGAGTAGAATTGGAACCGGAAGTAATTTTGCTTGGAAAGTAGAAACCGATTTGGAACGAAACTTACAATTGAGGGAGAAATAGATGAGATTTGTTGTAGTTACCGGAATGAGTGGCGGTGGGAAAAGTACCGCGATGAAAATGTTAGAGGATATGGGCTTTTATTGCGTAGATAATTTGCCCGTAATGTTAATCGAAAAATTTGCGGAATTAGTAGTGACTCCTAATACAGAGTTTGAAAAGGTTGCTTTAGGACTGGATGTAAGAAGTGATCAGGATTTTGCTCAGGCAGAAAGAGTTTTAGATAAACTGAAGGAAGATGGTTACGTATTTGAAATTCTTTTTATGGATGCTAATGATAAGACTTTGCTGAAAAGATACAAAGAAACCAGAAGAATCCATCCGTTATCTACGGAAGATAATCCGAGAATTGAAGATGGAATTAAAAAGGAAAAAGAAATTCTTTCCAGTATTAAGAAAAAAGCAGATTATGTCATCAATACTTCTAAAATTTTGACTAGAGAATTAAAGGAAGAATTGGATGGTATCTTTATTCGAAATGAAGAATATAACAGTCTTATGGTAAATATTGTATCTTTTGGATTTAAACACGGGATTCCCTCTGATGCAGATTTAGTTTTTGACGTAAGATTTTTACCAAATCCATTCTATATTGATGAGTTAAAGCATATAACTGGTA
>CAZSBV010000093.1:0-7364 GCA_964605105.1 uncultured Lachnospiraceae bacterium
ATAAGTCAGGGATATAATTCAAAAAGTGATGTAATGGATGATAGAGAAGTATCTTCTACCAAATGTTACTTGTGTCATAAAAATTTAAAGAGAAAAATGAAATGGTATAGCCCTAATACCAAAAATTATTATAATATTTCCTGTTGTGATGTTCATGGATATATAAAGTATAAAATTCGTTTGAAAAAAGCTGAAAATGGAAAATATTATGCAATAAAAACTTCTAAGTTTATCACAGAAGATAAAATGAAAAAATTGCAGGAAGAATGGAATAAAGATAAAGCAAATAGAAAGATGAAAAAAAGATTACTGCCTAATCAAAAATAAATTGATCAGGCAGTTTTTATTTGTGCGGAATTTATAAATTAAAATATAAAAATAGTTGAATTTAAAATTTATTAATATCCCAGTGATTTCCATGAAGGATATTTCTTCGTAATTTATTTTTTCTTCGTTTTGCCATTCTTTTATTTCTTGCCAAAGATTGAATTGAAAAAATAACAGTAAAAAGAATAGTTATAAAAATAAAAGCAATGAGTAAATGTATTACATTTATAAAAATTGTATTTTGATTTTCTTTTTCAACAATATTAATTGTAGTATTTTTTTGAGTTCCAAAATCAAAAACCACTGGTTCCTCTTTTGCCAGTTCTACATTAATATTTCCCAGTAAATAATTTTTATAATAGTAATTAATACAAGCTACAGAAGTATCATTTTTACTTTCATAGGAAACTTTAGAAGTTAAATCTTCAAAAGTGAGGGTATTAGGTAAAACAACATAATCATTTTTATTAAGAGTAAGAATCGTTTTACTGCTTCCTAATAAATCTATATCCGTAGTAAAAAAATGATTATCTATAGAGTATTTATTATCTACTTCATCCAAATGTATAGCTTCAAAATTATCAAAGCCGTAGTTAAATAATTCTATCGTATCTGTAAATTGGGCAGGTGTTTCTTCTTTGAGAATAACACAAATTAATTTTAAGCCATTTTTTTCAGCACAGGAAACCAAAGTCTGTCTTGCTTGATCGGTATACCCTGTTTTGGTACCTACTAATGAAGAATAAGCATAAGGCTTGCCGGGAAGCAGCTGACTTTTGGCAGTAAGAATAATACCTTCTCTAGTCTGGGTTTCTGTTACAGGAACATCAAAACGGGTAGTAGATGACATTTTTGTTAAAGTATCATTGGAAAAAAATGCCTTTGCAATTAATGCCATGTCATAAGCTGTTGTATAATGGTTTTCATCATGTATTCCGTTAGGTGTAACAAAGTTAGAATTTTTGCAGCCCAGCTCTTTTGCTGTTTTATTCATGAGAGCAGCAAAATTTTCTAAATTTCCACTGACATGTTCTGCAACGGCATACGCAGCTTCATTAGCAGATCCGACTAAGATACCATATAATACTTCTTCTAAGTTTAAGCTTGCTCCGGCATTTACGCCCATATTGGCATCTTCCCACCAGTTGATACTATAGACAGCATCTTCTGAAAACGTGACCATTTCATTTAATTCACATTCTTGTACAGCAATATAAGTAGTTAGTAGTTTGGTTATACTTGCCGGATATAATTTTTCGTGTATATTTTTTTCATATAGAATAGCACCGGTATTGGCATCCATTAAGATAGCAGCTTCGGCGCCGATAGCAGGGCCTAAAGGCCAGTTGTCATAAGAGTTAGATTCTATTTCCATAGATTTTCTTTCTTCTGCCTGCTGTTTGTAGTCTATTGCATTAACAGGTATAGGGCATAAAAAAGAAAATATAATTGCAAGGGAAAGAATCTGAGGTATTATATTTTTTACTTTTTTTAAAGTCATAATATTCCTTCCGTGTTTCTATTTAAAATGTAACTATTTGTGATGTAACTGTTTATGATGTAACTATTCAGAGCCAGCTCGAAAATCTGAAAGATTTCCTCGCTGTGGCTTCTCGCCAAATGAATTAATAAAATAATTTGCTTTTGTATGCAAACATCCAACGAAAATTATTTATTAATTCGCTTGGCTCTGAATAGTTACATTTTACAAGAAAAAACATAATTCGACTACAGGAATCATAAAATCTTAAGAAAAAACGTGTATATCTATAAAAATATAATGATGAAATAAGAAAAAATATGCAAATCAGTAAAAACATATATTTTCATTTAATTAAAAAGGTTGTAAAATGGGAAAAGTAATTACGCATTGCAAAGGTGCTACAAAAAATAAAATGAATAGTAACACATAAGGAGAATTTTTAATGAGATTAAAAAATGTACCAGGTGCAAGAGAAGCAATTGCAGCCAGTGATTTAGTAATAAAAGAACCACAGGAATTAAAGGGAAAGTGGAGAGAATATTGGAATAATGAAAATGAAATCCATATTGAAGTAGGTATGGGAAAAGGTAAATTCATGATGGGAATGGCAAAAGCTCATCCTGAAATTAATTATATCGGAATCGAAATGTATTCCAGTGTTCTTTACAGAGCTGTACAGAAATTAGAGTTGGAACCATTAGATAATTTAAAATTTATTTTATTGGATGCAAAGGATATTGCAGAAGTATTTGATAAGGGAGAGGTGGATAGAATTTATCTGAATTTCTCAGATCCATGGCCCAAAGACAGACATGCTAAAAGAAGACTTCCTAGTCGTCAGTTCCTGGCAAGATTTGATCAGATTTTAAAGGCAGATGGGGTAATTGAATTTAAAACAGATAATAAGGATTTATTTGCATTTGCAGAAGAAGAAGTAGAACCGGCTGGTTGGAAAATTCTGGAAATCACATACGATCTTCACAACGACGAGAAAATGGTAGAAGGAAACATTATGACGGAGTACGAAGAAAAATTTTCTTCCATGGGAAATCCGATTTACAAGTATATTATAAGAAGATAGTTGAGAAGGCTGCCGTATCTGACAGCCTTTAAGTTTACCAAGTAGCTTGAGTTTCCTCATGATAAAAAATTTTTGCTTCTTCAAGTAATGTAAGTTTACCATCAATACAATCACAAATTGTAACAGCGCAGTTTTTGTGGGTTACAATCCAGAAGTCTTTGGATGGTCGATTGTTGATGTTGTGGATCATGCCGCGGATGAGAGCACCGTGTCCTACAAGCAGCATACAGTCATATTTCTTTTCAGCAGGTATAATAACCTCTTTAATAAAAGATTTACACCGTTCATATAAATCTTCGAAAGTTTCTCCACCGGTTGGAGGGATATAGTCACCCGGATTGTGGATAAAGTTATGTAATTTCATTTCAGGATGTGAATGAATTTCAGGAAGACTTTCTCCTTCACCTTCACCAAAACTCATTTCTACCAGTCGATTATCTTCATGAATTTTCAGATTGCGGTCTTTTACCAAAATATCTGCTGTTTCTTTTGCTCGAATCAAAGGGCTGGAATAAACAATATCAAAGGGAATATCCTTTAAAGCATCAGCGGTAATGTAAGCTAATTCTTTTCCGTATTCGTTTAAAGGAATATCAGATTGTCCCTGGATTTTCTTTTCTTTATTCCAAATAGTTTCACCGTGACGTACAAAATATATTTTCATAGAAGTTCCTTTCTTTGTTCTATTTCATACTGTAAAAAGATGGAAATATATTATATAATATACCAAAATATACTTATTTAAAATATACCTCGTAATAGACAAAGGATGCAAGGAGGAAAATATGCAGTTAAATCATGTTGTTCAGACTCAAAGAGATTTTTTTAATACGAATGAAACAAAAAGTGTGGCATTTCGTAAGAAACAGTTACATAAACTAGCAGAGGCAATTGAAGAATATAAACCTCAGATTTATGATGCTTTAAAAAAAGATTTAAATAAATCTGAATATGAATCATATTTAACTGAAGTAAGTATTGTAATGCAGGAAATCAAGGCTGCAATCAAGAATTTGGAAAAGTGGAGCCGTCCGGTAAAAAAGAAAGCTTCTTTGGCTGTTATGCCCAATAAATCTTTTACTATATTCGAGCCATATGGCGTAGTTTTAATACTTTCTCCTTGGAACTATCCGTTTCAGTTAGCGATTGCACCATTGGTGGGTGCTATAGCAGCGGGAAACTGTGCTATTATAAAAACTTCCAGAAGCAGTGCCCATACATCAAAAGTAATAGAAGATATGATTCATACGAATTTTGAGTCACACTATATTTATGCTGCTAGAGCGGATATTTCTTATGATACTATTTTGTCTCAGAAATATGATTATATTTTCTTTACCGGCAGTGCCAGAGTAGGTCGTGTTGTTATGCGTGCAGCCAGTGAAAATCTGACTCCTGTTTCTTTGGAATTAGGTGGAAAAAGTCCATGTATTGTGGAAAGAACCGCAGATATTAAAGATGCAGCCAAGAAAATTGTCTGGGGAAAAACTTTAAATGCAGGGCAGACCTGTGTAGCTCCGGATTATGTTTTGGCGGATGAAGAAATTAAAGAAGCATTAGTAGAGGCTATTGAAAAAGAAATACAAGCAAAATTTGCAGATGCTTTAGAAAATGAAGATTATCCTAAGATTATTAATCTTCATCATTATATGCGTTTATGCGGATTAATTGACAGGGAAAAGGATAAAATAGGTGGTGATCGAGATGAAGTATCTATGAAAATAGCACCTACGATTTTTCCAAATGCAACATTTTCCAGTGCGATTATGAAAGATGAAATTTTTGGTCCCATTATTCCGGTGCTTACATTTACAAAAATGGATGCCGCTATGGAAGAATTAAAAAGCAGACCAAAACCATTGGCATGTTATATTTTTACAAAAAATAGAAAGTTTGCAGATAAGATTCTTCGTGAATTATCTTTTGGTGGTGGATGTATTAATGATTGCATTATGCATTTAGCTAATGATCATCTTCCTTTTGGCGGAGTAGGCGAGAGTGGTATGGGAAGTTATCACGGATATAACAGCTTCCGTACTTTTTCTCATGAAAAGGCAATCCTAAAGAACACAGGAATATTTGATATCCCTCACAGATTTCCGCCTTATACGGATGAGAAATATTCTGTTATTAGGAAATTATTAGGTGATTGAAAAAAAATTTATCTTAACAATATACAACTGTGGTGATATAATATGAATATATACAACTACAGTTGTAGCATTGTGAGGTTATGATTATGATTTTATTTCATGGAAGTGAAAAGATAATAGAAAATCCTGTATATGGTAAAGGTAATTTACGTAATGATTATGGAAGAGGATTTTATTGTACAGAGAGTGAAGAACTTGCGAAGGAATGGGCATGTTCAAATAATAAAAATGGATTTGCAAATAAATATGAATTAAATTTGGAAGGTCTAAATGTTTTATATTTAAATTCAGAAGAATATAATATTCTTAATTGGCTTGCAATTTTAACAAAAAACAGAACATATTGGGAAAATAGTACGATTTCAGAAGCTGCCAAAAAATATATAGCAGAAAACTTTATGATTGATACAACCGGATATGATGTAATAATAGGTTATAGAGCAGATGATTCTTATTTTTCATTTGCAAGAGATTTTGTTTCAGGAACTATTTCATATAGACAATTAAGCGAAGCTATGAAGTTAGGAGAACTTGGAGAACAGGTTGTATTAGTTTCTAAAAAAGCTTTTGAAAATATTAGATTTATTTCAAATAGTCCGGCAGATGTACAAATCTATTATGCAAGAAAAAAGGAACGAGACAGCCAGGCTAGGAAAAAATATCGTGAAACAAAAAATATGGAAAATTTAAAAGATGAGTTGTTTATAATAGATATTATAAGAGAAGGGATGAAGCAAAATGATTCACGCTTACGATAGAGATTATTTATATCATGCACAGAATAATTTAGGTCATATGGTTGATTTTGCAGTAAATACTTGTGATTTTGAAATTAATGATTTCTTTTATATGTTTTTAGCTTCCAATGTATGTAAACAATTTGAAGATGGCAATCCTTCTTATATTGTAGGAAAAACAGGATGTGAATTAGCTCGTCTTGTAATCTTAGAAATAAAAGAACAGGAAATTGAAGAAAATGATATCATGTATATGGATCGTTCACCGGAATATTGGCTTGGATGGTCATTGGCGCATTATGTGTGGGAGAAAAATTGTAGATTTGATTATATATTTAGAGCTGTTTCTCCGGAAAATTTGATAGGAATGTATTATACTCTTCACGAAGCTGATATTTCAAAATTTGTGATACATGTAGATATATTATTAAAAGAGTATTATAATCAGTCAATGTTGGCAAGACTTCGGGCTTATGCCGATATGTCTCAATCCATGCTTGCAGAAAAATCAGGTGTAAATATTCGAATTATACAAAGTTATGAACAGGGCATAAGAGATATTAATAAAGCTCAATTTTCTACAGTTGTAAAAATAGCAGAAGCTTTGGAATGTAATCCTGTTGAACTATTAGAAAGAGTATAAAAATTTGTTTAGAAAATGTAATGAGTAAAAAAAATTAATTATATAAAAATTTTTGTTGCTTTTTTTGAAAAACTGTAATATAATTACTTTTGTCTTATGAAAAACGCGCCTTTAGCTCAGTTGGTAGAGCACCTGACTCTTAATCAGGGTGTCCAGGGTTCGAGCCCCTGAAGGCGCATGGAACACTGTTTTTGGACAATTTAGTCTGGGGACGGTGTTTTTTTTGTGTTACAAATCTTATCATTTGGAAATTTTAAATCCTATCAATAAAATGTTCTAAAGCAGGGCTCATTTCATATTTTTTCCATACAGCAATAATTTGTTCATATTCTCCATCACCAATCAAAGGTACGAAGGTAAGATTATCAGTATCGGCCAGTTTGCTTGTCAGGTAAGCAGGAAGTATAGAAATTCCTTCCTCTGCGGCAACCATCAGAAGAATACTTTCCACATCACTGGAACGGAATATAATATTGGGCTGATAACCCGCCAATCGATACAATTCCATGAAATGATTATCACCAAAAGATTCCGGAGAGCCGGAAGGTGTCATATAAATAATAGGTTCCCCTCTTAATTCTTTGCGACTTAAGGAAGTTCGTTCGGCTAAGGGATGGTTATTGTAGAGAGCAACTGTCAACGGTACCATTTCCATGAGTTTATATGTAATGGAGTCTTCTTGTAAAATATTGGTACTATCCCATGTGAATATAATATCGTAATCATCATTAAGGAGACCGGCAGCCAGCATTTCTGTATCACAGCGATAACAGGTAAGCAGAGTATCAGGGTAATCTAAATGAAAGTTTTTTAACAGATTGGAAAAACTACTTTGCTCATACCCTTTGGTATAACCGATTCTTAAAATTCCGCCGACACCGGTAGTAGCATCCTGTACTTTTGTTAAAGCATGATTCATGCGTTCTACAATTGCTTTTGC
>CAZSBV010000094.1:0-7336 GCA_964605105.1 uncultured Lachnospiraceae bacterium
AGGAAACATACAAATTTGAGTAAGTGCAGGTGATGCAATGGCAACATACGTCGTAGGTGATATTCATGGCTGTTTCCGTGAGTGGATGCAGTTTAAAAGTAAAATAGAACGTCAGGATGCGAATGCGGAGTTTATTTTAGTCGGCGATATTCTGGACAAAGGTCCTCATTCTTTTGAGATGCTACATTGGGCAATGGAACGGATTCGAACCGGCAGTAAGTTTCAAATGGTAATAGGAAATCATGAGGTCGAAAAACTGGAATGGCTAAGATATGTTCTGGGCAACTTCGAAAAGGAAGAATGGAAAAATTCAGATATTGCCCGGAAAATGCTTTCCTCGGATGGTTTTGAATTCTATAGGATTTGTTATGAGAAGAATTTGAAACGTCAGCAGTTAGCTAACATAATGGATTGGTTAGAAGCATTGCCTATTTATATAGAAAAGAAAGTAAACACATCGGAAGGCGTTCAGAATTATATCATTACTCATAACAAATTACCGGTATGTGAAAATGTGAATGTTAATTATAATTATCAATTTGAACACGATACATTTTCTGATGATATGCAGCAAATGAGACACGATTACATTGTCATTCATGGTCATATTCCAACGTCCATAAAACCATGTAAAAGTGCAGGAGCAGTACCGGGAAAAATATGCATTCAAGAGGGAGATATTAATGTAGATTGTGGATTGGTATATGGAGTATCAAAAACGAAAGGTCTATACGGTGATCTGGCAGCAATCAGATTAGAAGATTTGCAGGAGTTTTACTATTATAATCATACATTGAAAAGGAATATCTAGTTGGAAATATGAATATTTGGTAAAAGAGGTGTATAAATATTCGTTGTAGCGTATGTGACAAAAAAGTCTACACAAAATATGAAATTTATGGTAAAATTAACAAGGGATATGTCTTTGAGACATATTTACCAAAATGAACCAAAATAGGAAAGAAAGAGAGAACATCATGAAAAGTCAGAATCTTACTCCAGAACAATACCGTCGTACTAATCGCATTATGTACATAATTTTAGTGCTAAGCTATATTGCCTTAGTAGGAATTGAAATTAGTAACGTTTCGAAAGATACGTCTACGTCAGGCGGAGGATTAAGAGCAGCTTGTTATATAGGCTTAATATTATTTTTGGGAGTTGTTGTAAAATTAAAAGGTGATCAGAAGGTTGCCATGGTAATTATGGCAGTTAGCTATTTGATTGCTTATCCATTGGTCGTATTCGGAAATGGTGTAGGAACTTTGGCGTTAGCCTTTCCTGTTTTAATCGGGTTTATGATTTATTTGAATGCCCGTGTAGTATTGTTAGGTTGTATATCCACTTTCTTAATTTGTGCAGTGAAGTGTTATGCGGCAAAGGCTGCCGGAGACATACTTTCATATGGATTTGCAAATGTAGTAACCATTGCACTTGTAATTAGTATTCTCGGGT
The DNA here is from genome assembly GCA_964605105.1 of uncultured Lachnospiraceae bacterium. Classification (GTDB taxonomy): domain Bacteria; phylum Bacillota; class Clostridia; order Lachnospirales; family Lachnospiraceae; genus SFDP01. The sequence goes on from CAZSBV010000094.1 coordinate 1,456, forward strand.
CTTATTGGGCGATTAATTCTTTGATCAGATTTGATAAGGAGAATCGCGAAGAAATCGAAAAGGAAGCAAAACATCGTGAAGAAGTAGCGAATGTGGTAGCAGAGATTGTTGAAAAATTAGATGATAATTTCCAGAAATCTATGAATGAATTAGATAGTATTAATGGATATATGAGCAGTGCTCATGAAGCAATGGACGCTATGGCAGGAAGTTCGGAAGATACAGCTCGCGCAGTAAGTCAACAGGCAGATATGACGAGTCAGATTCAGTCCAGACTGGAAGTAACGAATCAAGTGACAACTCAGGCGTTAGATACGACAGAAAATTTAAAAGATGTAGTGGAAAAAGGTAAGAAGTTAGCAGACGAACTTCAGGAACAGTCCATTTTAGTAGATGAAAATACAGCTAAGATTTCTAAGACAGTAGAAATGCTGGTAGAAAATGTACAAAAGGTTTCCGGTATTACAGAGTCGATTTTAGCAATATCATCTCAGACAAATCTTCTTGCGTTAAATGCAAGTATTGAAGCAGCAAGAGCAGGAGAAGCCGGAAGAGGATTTGCAGTTGTAGCAGACCAGATTAGAAACCTGGCAGAAGAAACCAAGACTTCTACAGAAAAGATTACACAGATTATCAATGAATTAACGGCTATTACTAATGACACACAGGCGGGAATTGAAGAATCCGCAGAAAGTATTGATATTCAGCGTCAGAAGGTAGAAGAAGTAAACCATAGCTTCACACAGGTAGAAAATGGTATGAGTGAACTGGGAACGGCAGTTGTTCAAATTAGTAATGAAGTGGGAGAAGTGCTGGAAGCAAACAGTGGTATTGTAGATAGTATCGAAATGTTGTCTTCTGCTTCAGAAGAGGTTTCAGCAGGCACCCAGACTAGCAAGGAAACGATAGACCAGTCCTTTGATAGTTTGAATACATTCTGTGAGATTTTCCAGGGAGCATTTGAAGAGTTAGAGAGATTAAAACAGACTACAGAAGATTAAAAAAGTAAAAAGGAAAGCTGTCACTTTTAAAGTGGCAGCTTTTTAAATGCATAAAGTCTACATACACATCTGGAAACGGAATTCATTATCCTGAATAGAGAACTTGTATACACCATGATATTTGTTTACTACATAGGCCATACTTTTTACACCGATTCCATGTCCGTTTCGGGCAGAAATAGGAATTCCGTCTGCATTAAAATGGGGTATTGTATTACAACTGTTCTTAATTTGGCAACATAATTTATTGTTTTTTTCATAGAGTTCAATATGAATATATCGTTTCTTGGTATCTTGGACCTGTTGGCAGGCTTTAATTGCATTCTCAATCCCATTGTAAAGAAGTTTACACAAATCCAAGAGTAGGAATCTTGAAAAATCTTTTGCAGGGGCATCCACTGTAAAAATGATCTGGTGTTCGGAAGCTTCCTTTTCGAAGGAAGAAAAGATTAAATTCAAGGATTCGTTAGAGGAGTAAGGGATGATTTTGGTATCATCAAATACATGGAATATTTGCTGAATATAGTCGGTAGCTTCTTCCAGCTTGTTTTGCGTAATACAGGTATTCAGATAATTAAAATGATGGCGCATATCATGACGATAAAGTGCAGCCTGCTTTTCTGCAATTCTAAGCTGTTCAATCTGTTGAGTAGCATCATGAAGCTGTTGAGAAATCATTTCCTGAACACTTTCAGAAGCATTTTTTTCTCGTAACATATTAAAAATAAAAATACTCATACAATAAGAAACCAGTACAATGGCTAAAGTAAGTCCTCTTGCCCAGAAATCACGATTGATTGTGGTGATTATAGTGAAGTACTGATATTTTGTGGTGTAATAGTTATAAATATAATATAAAATCGGTATCGAAGTAAGACATCCGATCAGTTGCGGATTTGCATATTCCAAAATGTAATAGAAAGGTTTCTTCAAGTAACGGTGGGAAACCCAGAGCATAAGGGAATAACTTGGAATAACGCCTAGCAAAGGCATATGAGTAACATAAATAATAAACGAAGTCAAAAACATAGCGGTGGAGGAAAATATGGTAGTGGACAAATATAGAAAAATCAACCGTATTCCTCGATATTTTGTCAGGAAAAAAAGCAGTAGGAACAGAGGAAGCTGGGTGAAAACAAGATAAAGATCTCCATAAACCTCAAATCCCCATATATATTGGGCCAGTGCATTGAATATAAGAAAAGCAAGAAAATATACAATAGTAGCTACTTGCTTTTTTGGGGGAAACGAAAAAAAATGCACATCTGCCAGGGTACACATGGTAATACTGGCAAAAATTATAATAATTAAAGAAGATATAATCCATTCTAAGTGTTCCATATTAGTCTCTCTCCATTTGGAATGCAAGATAGCATTCTTTGATTTCCTTACTTTTTCCCTGAGCAATAGGGATAATATCAGGTGTCTGTAGTGTGATTTCGGTATTTTCAATAGTATCTATGTAGTTCATATTGACCAGATAAGAGCGATGAGGTTTGACAAAAAAACGATATTTCAGCAAATCATCGCATACTTTGGAAAATTGGGAAGAGCATTCCAAGGTACGTCCGGAAGCAAGATGGAAGAGCACTTTTCTTCCCATAGCCTCGGCATACATTAAATTGGAAAGCAGAATTTTTTGGATTCCCTGGGTAGTTTTCACAACAATAGAGCTTTCTTCTTTTTGCTCCATATGTTCTAATACATCTGTCAGAACCGAAAATAAAGTTTCTTTTGAAATTGGTTTTAGAATATAGTTGGCAGCTTTTACGGAATAACTATCTAAAGCAAATTCAGGAGAAGCAGTAAAATAGATAATTTGTGCAGATTGATCATATTGACGAATTTCTTTTCCCAAATCAATGCCATCAAAGCCAGGCATAACAATATCGAGACAATATACATCAAAGCGTTGTCCTTTTTCCAGAACAGATGCCAATTCGATTCCATTATGAAAACTGGCATATTCAAAGTGAAAAGGGCTAGTGAGACGATAATCCTCAAGCAAAGATATCATATGAGCAAGGGAGGAGTTTTCATCGTCACAAATAGCAAGTCTAAACATAGGTATCTTCCTTTCAAGACATATTCCCTATAGTTTAGCATAGAATATAGAAAAAAATAAGGGAAAAATCTAACAAAGATATTGAGAAAGAACAAAGGGAAAATGATTCTATGACAAAAAAAGAGTGTTTCATGCAAAAACTGAAAATTGGAATAAAAAAGTGCTAACATGAATTTGTGATTGATTAGAGATGGCATGAAAAGGGGAAGTGTTTATCTAACAATCGGATAAAAAGAAAGAGAGGCTAGAAGAATGAAATTTAAAGAAATGAGAATTAAAAAACGTCTGATAGCGGCATTCACAACAATCATTGTTATTTTTGGTGTGGTATCTGCATTGGTTGCGGCGACCATGGTGTATATGGTAAGTGATTACAACAAAGTATTAGAGAATTATGCTTTCCCGCAGGGAGATATCGGTAGGGCTATGAATGCTACAGCAGAGGTTCGTAGTGCTACACGAGCAATCATAGGTTATGAGACCCAGGAATTGATTGATGCGATAAAAGGTCAGCATGAAACTGCCATTGAAGAATTTGAATATTATCGGGAACAGATCAGACCTACGATGGTAACTCCGGAAGGAGAAGCATGTATGGCAGCGATTGATAAGGCATGGGAAGCATACATAAAAGTAGATCAGGAAATTGTAGCATTAGGTGCCACTACAGATCAGGCAAAATGTGCACAGGCACAGGAAAGAATGATTAATGAATTGGCGCCTCTTTATACAGAATTAGATGATGCCATGAAAGAATTGATGGACGTAAATGTTCATAAAGGAGATGCAGAACAGGCCAAATTGCAAAGCCTGGAAGTCGTTGTTATGGTTGTAATTGTGGTTGCCATTGCGTCTGTGGTTTCTATTTCTCTTAAAATTGCAACCGGCATTGCAAAAGGAATCGAAGTACCACTCAAAGAAATGGAAGCTCGTCTTGGTACGTTTGCTAAAGGAGATTTAAGTTCTCCATTCCCAACAGTGGATTCGAAAGACGAAATTGCTGATATGGTAGAAAGTGCCACAGAAATGGCAGAAAGATTACGAAATATTACCTTAGATGTGGCTGGTATGTTACAGGAAATGGCGAATGGCAATTTTGATATCAGTACTTCACATGAAAAGGAATATAGAGGTGAATTTGAAGGTCTGCTGTTCGGTGTTATGGGGATGAACGAACAGATGAGCAATGCTTTGGCAGAAGTAGATATGGCATCTACTCAGGTTTCAGAAGGAGCAAATCATTTGGCGCAGGCAGCGCAGGAATTAGCAGAAGGTGCTACCGACCAGGCAGCCACCGTAGAAGAAATGCAGGCAACGATTAATGACCTGAATGAGGGAATACAGACTACAGCAAGTCAGTTGGATCATTCTTATGAAGAAGCAAAAAAATATGCACAGGTAGCAGAAGACAGTCGTTCTGCCATGGAAGCTTTGATGGGAGCTATGGAACGTATTAGTGAAGCATCCCAGAAAATCAGTAATATTATTGGTGAAATTGAAGACATCGCCAGTCAGACTAATTTACTTAGCTTAAATGCATCGATAGAAGCGGCAAGAGCAGGAGAAGCGGGAAGAGGATTTGCGGTAGTAGCAGACCAGATCAGAACACTGGCAGAACAGAGTGCACAGTCAGCAGTGGATTCCAGAGCATTGATTGAAGCTTCGTTACATGAAGTTGCCAATGGAAATAAGGTGGCAAATGAAGCATCGGTATCCTTACAGGAAGTAGTAGCTGGTGTACATGCCATTGCAGACAGTGCAAAAGAAATGAAAGAAATCTCTGCCAGTCAGGCATTAGCCATGGAACAGGCGGATGTAGGTATTAATAAAATTGCAGAAGTAGTTGAAACGAATTCTGCAACTGCACAGGAAGCATCAGCAACCAGTGAAGAGTTAACGGCACAGGCAGTTACCATGAGCGAGCTTGTTTCCAGATTTGAATTGAAGAAATCCTAAATTTTAGTTTGCCATAACCAACTTTAAAAAGCAGATACCCTATATCTATGTGATATAGGGTATTTGCTTTAGGAATAAGACAAGGAAATTCATGAATTATGATAGGAATGATATTTACTTTGATGTTAAAAACTGATAAACTTAAAACAGTACGGAAGTTTTTATTATCCGGAAAAAATATAGAAAAGGTAAGGTATTAAGGTATGAACACAGCTGAATTAAAAAAATCATTTGCAGGCAGCCAATATGACGAACTTTTGATGGATATTTATCTGGATGAGGGAAAAATTGAATATCAGAAAAATCGTTATATAAAAGCAATTGAAAAGTTTGAAGGTCTTTTCGGAGAAGAAGACGTAGAAATTTACAGTGCTCCGGGTAGAAGTGAAATCTCAGGAAACCATACAGATCACCAGAATGGTGAGGTATTAGCAGCATCCATTAATCTGGACGCAATTGCGATTGTTAAGAAAAATGATATTATCCGTGTAGTATCTGATGATTATGATATGATTACCATTTCTCTGGATGATATTGAAAAGAAAGCAGAAGAAGAAGGAACCACGAATTCTTTAATTAAAGGTGTATTAGCCGGATTAAAGGCAAGAGGAAACGAAATCGGTGGTTTTGACGCATATATTACCAGTGATGTGTTGATTGGTGCAGGACTTTCTTCTTCGGCAGCATTTGAAACTATTATTGGAACCATTGTTTCCGGACTTTATAATGATATGAAAGTATCGGCTGTTGATATTGCTATCATCGGACAGTATGCGGAAAATGTATATTTTGGAAAACCATGTGGATTAATGGATCAGATGGCTTGTTCCGTAGGAAGTTTAGTACATATTGATTTTGC
>CAZSBV010000095.1:0-7242 GCA_964605105.1 uncultured Lachnospiraceae bacterium
TGACGAAGTAATTGAAGGTGTTGAATTTATTGGTATCAACACAGATAAACAGGCATTACAGTTATGTAAGGCTCCTAAGTTATTACAGATCGGTGAGAAACTTACCAAAGGTCTGGGAGCTGGTGCAAAGCCGGAAATTGGAGAAAAAGCTGCAGAAGAGAGTTATGAAGAAATCAAAGATTCTCTGGTAGGCTGTGATATGGTATTTGTAACCTGTGGTATGGGAGGCGGAACCGGAACAGGTGCTGCTCCTGTAGTTGCTAAAATTGCGAAAGATATGGGAATTTTAACTGTAGGTGTAGTTACAAAACCTTTCCGTTTTGAAGCCAGAGCCCGTATGAACAATGCTATCGCTGGTATTGAGAAGTTAAAAGCGGCAGTAGATACCTTAATTGTAATTCCTAATGATAAATTATTAGAAATTGTTGACAGAAGAACAACAATGCCGGATGCTTTAAAGAAGGCTGACGAGGTATTGCAGCAGGCAGTTCAGGGAATTACAGACTTGATTTACAAACCTGCAATTATTAACCTTGACTTTGCAGACGTTCAGACTGTAATGAAAGACAAAGGTGTTGCTCATATCGGTATTGGTTATGGTAAAGGCGATGACAAAGCTGCAGAAGCTATTAAGATGGCAGTAGAAAGTCCATTGCTTGAAACCACAATTGCTGGTGCTACAGACGTGATTATTAACGTATCCGGTGATATTTCTATGTACGATGCTGACGATGCAGCTTCTTATGTACAGCAGATTACAGGTGAAGATGTTAATATTATCTTTGGTGCTATGTATGATGATACACAGGCAGACTACTGTCGTGTAACTGTAATTGCTACAGGATTAGATACACCACAGTCTCCTAATTCAAGAGATGCATTTAATCGTACAAGTGTATCTGCAATTCGTTCCGGACTTCAGGGTACAGCTGCAAAAACATCTGTTCCGACAGGAGGAACAGTACAGAAACCTATCTTTACAGGAATTCAGAAACCAGCGGATATTAAGAGTAAAGTAGAAGAAAATACTTTGAAGATTCCAGATTTTCTTCAGAAGAAGTAATATATTATAATGATGAGACCCCAAGTATTGATGCTTGGGGTTTTTGTGCTTCAAGTATGTGTGAGAATTTCGGTAAAGGGTGATGGAAGAGTAGAAGAATGTCGAAAAAGGAGAAGTAAAAAAATTATCCAAGAGACGAAATACGACAAATTTTATAAGAGTTTAAGAGTACAATAGAACCCATAGGAGGTGATTCTATATACAAAATATATATAGATACTTATTTTCTATTTAATTTTTGGATGAATCTATGGGTTCTTTTTTTATGCCGTTTTTTCATAGCAAGCAAAGTAAAAAAATCCAAAGTGATTATTGCAGCATTGTTCACTGCCGTGGGAGAAGTGCTTGTGTTATGTATTCCGTTTGGAAGCAGTACTGTGAAAATTATTGTAGGTTTTGGAGGAGTAACGGCATTTATTATTTGTTGGCTGTTTCGTCCGGAGAGCCGGGAATATTTTTTGAAATTATTGATTTACTCTTATCTCACTATATTTATATTAGGTGGAATTTTGATCCTGATAGAAAATGTTCTGGGAAGAAAAAAGGTATCTATGCTAAGTTGGGGGATAGTAGTTGTTTTTCTGGTGGTTGTGATAGAAAAGATATACATAAAAATAAGCGCAAAAAATGATTTTGTGGAAGTTGTTCTTACGATATCCGAAAACCAGCAATGTCAGGTGACAGCTTTGGTGGATTCAGGAAACGGATTAATAGAACCCATTAGCAAATTGCCGGTTTCCATAGTGGAAGAACAAGTATTACGTCGATATAAAGATCTGCTTCAGGAAGAAAAATTCCGATTGGTTCCCTTTCATAGTGTGGGTCAGGAACATGGGATTTTGGAAGCTTACTTTATAGAAAAAATGGAAATAAAGTGTGAAGGAGAACCTGTTTTTATCAAACAGCCTATCATAGCCATTGCAAAGGGAAAAATATCAGCAAATGAAAAATATCAAATGATCTTACATCCTAACATTTTAAAACAGGGAGGAATAAATAGTGATTTTTAATGTAACACTGCCCGGCGGGGTACATTTAAAAATGATTCGAAGAGAGCCTAAGTTCATGATGATGAAGCAAGGGGACATTCATTACATAGGAGGAACCGAGGTGTTACCGCCGCCATTGGATATTGAAGAGGAAAATAAGAGAATATCTCAACTGGGAACGGAAGAGGAACACCGTGCTAAAACAATTTTAATCGAACATAATCTGAGACTGGTGGTGTACATTGCAAAAAAATTCGATAATACAGGAGTAGGAGTGGAAGATTTGATTTCCATTGGAACCATAGGGCTGATTAAGGCAATCAATACTTTTAATGCAGACAAAAATATAAAATTGGCGACCTATGCCTCACGTTGTATTGAAAATGAAATTTTAATGTATCTGAGAAAGACCAGTAAAAATAAAATGGAAGTTTCCATTGACGAGCCGTTAAATGTGGACTGGGATGGAAATGAACTTTTGCTAAGTGATATTTTGGGGACGGATGAAGATGTTATTTATAAAGATCTGGAAAATGAGGTAGAAAGAAAGCTGCTTAGAAAAGCTATGGATAGATTGGGAGAAAGGGAGAAAATTATTATTAATCTGCGTTATGGACTTTCTACACCTTCCGGGGAAGAGATGACACAAAAAGAGGTGGCAGCCTATTTAGGAATATCCCAGTCATATATTTCGCGTTTGGAAAAGAAGATTATGAAACGGTTAAAAAAAGAAATGATGAAGGTTCAGTAATGTATAATTTCCCCTGATTTGACAAATCCTTTTAGCATGACAATTGCTTAGGAGGATTAGATATGGTACAGGGTAAAGTAGAAATATGTGGTGTAAATACGGCAAAGCTTCCACTCTTGAAACAGCAGGAGAAGGAAGCTTTGTTTATACGTATTAAAGATGGAGATACAGAAGCCAGAGAAGAGTTTATCAAAGGAAATCTCAGATTGGTGTTAAGTGTAATTAAACGTTTTTCTTCTTCCAATGAAAACGTAGATGATTTGTTTCAGATTGGCTGTATCGGTCTCATGAAAGCAATTGATAATTTTGATATTACTTTAAATGTAAAATTTTCTACCTATGCGGTTCCGATGATCATGGGAGAAATACGAAGATTTCTCAGGGATAATAGCTGTATTCGAGTAAGCAGATCTATTAAAGATACCGCTTATAAGGCTATTTATACTAAGGAAAATATGATGAAGAAAAGTTTGCGGGAGCCGACGCTGGCGGAGGTGGCAAAGGAAGTAGGGGTATCCAAGGAAGAGATTGTTTATGCACTGGATGCGATTCAAAATCCCATGAGCTTATACGATCCGGTATATTCCGATGGAGAAGATACCCTGTATGTTATGGATCAAATCAGTGATAAAAAGAATAAAGAAGAAAACTGGGTAGAGCATTTATCCTTAAGTGAGGCTATGAAACAGTTGAATAAACGGGAAAATGAAATCATTGCATTGCGTTTTTTTGAAGGAAAAACGCAGATGGAAGTGGCCAAAATCATTGGGATTTCCCAAGCGCAGGTAAGTCGTCTGGAAAAAAATGCTTTGAATGTGATGAAAAAGTTCTTATTAGCATAACTTAAAGAAAAAGGAAGTATTTTGCTATGCTATACTCTGAACTGCGTAAAAAAGAAGTAGTAAATATGCGTGACTGCAGAAAATTAGGCCGGGTGGTAGATATTGATATTGACGAATGTAATGGTTGTGTCCGGCGAATCAAGGTATCGGAAAAAATACACTGTTTTCACTGTCTGCCTGAGTGCTGTACCTGGTTATGTAGAGAACCGGATTATGTGATTTCCTATAAAGAAATTAAGCAGATAGGACCGGATATTATTGTTGTTGATATATGTTGAGAGAATATAGAAATACACAAAAAGGTGTAAATGTTTTTTGATTTAGGAAAGAAAATAGTCCCTCGAGTTATTTGGCTCGGGGGACATTGTATATGTTAGGTATGAGTCATAACTTTCTTCAGTTCGTCCATAAAGGTATTGATATCTTTGAATTCACGATATACGGAAGCAAAACGAACATAAGCTACGGTGTCCAGATCTTTTAACTTATTCATAACCAGTTCACCAATAATACCGCTGGAGATTTCTTTTTCTTCACGATTAAAAACAGCGGTTTCAACGGAATCTACCAACTGATTGATCTGGGTAGCACTGATAGGACGTTTGTGGCAGGCACGCAATACACCGGCTTCAATTTTAGAACGATCATAGGTTTCACGATTATTATCTTTTTTAATAACAATTAAAGGGATAGTTTCTACTTTTTCATAGGTTGTGAATCGTTTGCCGCATTCATCGCAAACCCTTCTTCGACGGATAGAGTTGTTTTCGTCAGCAGGTCTGGAATCAATAACTCGGGTGTTTTCGTGACTGCAAAATGGGCACTTCATAAAAGAGTCCTCCTGATTATATTTATATGTTTTTGGCTTAAAACTAGCAGTGTTTTAATACGTTAAATAACAATAATATTTTAACCTAAAATAAATTTTCTGTCAATTTCGATTTTTATGCGACAAATCGCTTAAACTTGGCAAAATGGAGCGTATAGGGTATAATATTGACAGATATTATACGGCGCTGAAGGAGAAGGCTTATGGGTTTATTAGAAACATTTTATCCAAGTGAAATTCAGGAATCCACCTATGTGATTCCTTTTGAGGAATGGAGAAAAAAAGGATACCAGGGAGTTATTTTTGATATAGACAATACGTTGGTTCCTCACGGTGCAGATGCAGATGAAAGAAGCATTGTTTTATTTAAAAGACTAAAGGAATTGGGATTTTCTACCATGTTATTGTCCAATAATAAAGAGCCTCGTGTAAAACGTTTTGCAGAACAGGTTGGTTCTGATTATATTTATAAAGCAGGAAAGCCGGGATTGAAAAATTATCATAAAGCTATGAGGGAAATGGGAACGAATAACCGGACCACTTTGTTTGTAGGAGATCAGTTATTTACCGATGTATGGGGAGCCAAAAGGGCAGGAATTTATTCTATTTTAGTGAAACCCATTCATCCAAAAGAAGAAATACAGATTGTATTGAAGAGATATTTGGAAAAGATTGTATTATTTTTCTATTACAGGGAGGTGCGTCATGAGCATTAATGGAAAAACAAGGACTTGTGGATTGATTGGGAATCCGGTAGAACACACAATGTCTCCGGTAATTCATAATACTTTGGCAAAAGAATTAGGTATTAATCTGGTGTATGTTCCGTTTTTGGTAGAGAACAATTTGGAGGATGCGATCAAAGGTGCCTATGCTTTGAATCTGCTGGGAATGAATGTAACCGTACCATATAAAAGCCAAGTGTTGGATTCTCTGGCAGAGTGTGATGAATTAGCTGGGAAAATTGGTGCAGTAAATACTTTGGTTAGGGTAGATGGAGGTTATAAAGGTTATAATACAGATATGACCGGTCTATATCGCGCCATGACCAGTTATGGGATTACTTTGAAAAATGAGAAAATCGTGATTTTGGGAGCCGGTGGTGCTGCCAGAGCAGTTGCATTTTTATGTGTTTATTATGGAGCTGAAAAGGTATACATATTGAATCGAAGTGTGGACAAGGCGAAAACAATAGCAGGAGAAGTGAGTAAGGCTATGAATCGGGATTGCCTGGTTCCTATGGCTTTGGAAGAATATTCGTTGCTCCCGGAAGAGAAGATGCTTTGTATTCAGGCCACCAGTGTTGGATTAAGTCCTAATGATAAGGACGTGGTGATTGAAGATAAAGCATTTTATGAAAGAATTCATACAGGATTTGATTTGATTTACCGCCCTACTAACACCAGATTTATGCAGTTGGTGAAGGAACAGGGGGGACAGGCTTATCATGGGCTTAAGATGTTATTGTATCAGGGTGTGGAAGCTTTTGAACTTTGGAATCAGGTCAAAGTAAGTGAGGAGTTGTCGGATAAAGTATATGAAGTAATGAAAGGTGAGATGAAGGTTGAGGAATAATATAATTCTCATTGGTTATATGGGATGTGGGAAAAGTACAGTTGGTCGTAAATTGGCTGAAAAAATGCAGTTATCCTTTTTAGATACAGATGCTTGGATTGAAGAAAGAGAAGGAATCACTATTTCTGAAATTTTTGCTTCTAAGGGAGAGGCTTATTTTCGGGATTTGGAAACTGACTGTTTGAAGATTCTTTTAAATGAGAAGAATTCCGAAAATGAAACCGGTGACAGAAGCGGTGCTTTTGACTTAAAAGAAAAGAATGGATATGTCATCTCAGTCGGCGGGGGACTTCCGGTAAGAGAAGAAAATCAGAGACTTTTACAGCAGCTGGGACAAGTGATTTATTTGAAGGCCAGACCCGATACAATATACAAAAGAATCAAGGGAGATACTACAAGACCTTTGTTACAGACGGAGAATCCTTTGCAGAAAATCCAGGAAATGATCGTGGCAAGGGAAGAAAAATATCAGGCAGCCGCGCATAGAGTACTTCATGTGGATGGAAAGAGAGTTTCTGAAATTGTAGAAGAAATTCAAAGTAGAGAAAATAAGTGTTAATACATGATGATTGCTGCTTACATTAGAATTAAGTACAAGAATGGAGAAAAATAAAGAAAATGAAAATTTTAGTAATTAACGGACCGAATTTAAATTTTTTGGGAATTCGTGAAAAAGGTGTTTATGGAACTACCGATTATGCAGGTCTGGTAAAGATGATTGAAGATAAAGGAAAAGAAACCGGAAATGAGATTACTGTATTCCAGAGCAATCATGAAGGTGCCATTATTGACAGAATTCAGGAAGCTTATTTTGATGGAACAGAAGGAATTGTTATTAATCCGGGAGCATTTACTCATTACAGCTATGCTATTCGTGATGCCCTTGCAAGCGTTGAAATTCCTAAAGTGGAGATACATATTTCTGACATTACAAAGAGAGAAGAGTTCCGTAAGATATCTGTAACGAAAGAAGTATGTCAGAAACAGATTTACGGACATGGACTTGAGGGATATTTGGAAGCGATAGATTATCTTTTGCAATAAAATATAACAGGAAAATACAAGTAGTGCTTGCCAAATGTAGTTTTATAGTATAAAATATACTCGAATTGTAATGCGAACATATTAGGAGGAAAATTAGAATGATTTCAGCAGGTGATTTCAGAAATGGTATTACTATCGAAATTGATAGC
>CAZSBV010000096.1:0-7202 GCA_964605105.1 uncultured Lachnospiraceae bacterium
TTTGTCAAGGTGCTTCGCTGTTGTTTTCCGCGACAGCTTTGTTATATTAACACACTCATTTCGCTTTGTCAACAACTTTTTTAAACTTTTTTGAAAACTTTTTTTCAGCTCTCTGCAGCTCCCATGAGACTTACAACAGATTTTCGCTTTTTGTTTTCCACTGTCTCGCGACAGCTTTGTTAGATTATCACGTTGTTTCCTTTTTGTCAACAACTTTTTCTAATCTTTTTATTATTTTTTTGCTGTTTTATTTTTTACCACAAGATAATGTGTCTTGCCTGCTTTTAAACCACTAAAATCCGGATGCAATCCTTATCAAATAATTATATTCATATATGAAAGATAAGATTTGACTTCTTGCGGTATCTGCATTTATCATCTCACCAAATTGTCCAAAAATACCACTTTCATTTAAAACATACATAAGCCAGACAATTAAAAAGCCTTCCGCAATTCCTATGATAAAACCTAACAGCTGGTCCAGAAAATGAAACAGTGGTAATTTTGAGACCAGTTTAACCGGTTTAAAAAATAATTTTATAATAGAATATACAATTGCTACCGCAGCCAATATGATAATGGTAAAAATCGTATTTTTGCCTTCGTTGGCATTAAAGCTGGTATATAACATTATAATAAGAGACATTACAAACAATGTCACCGCCCAGGAAATCAATCCTGATATTTCTTTTGTCATTCCTTTCTTAAATCCATGAATGGCTGCTAATACTATAATTAAAAATACTATAATTAGTGTATAATTCATTTTCTCTTCTTTCCGTAATTTAATTTAATTCTATAATATCAGTGGAAGTCGAAGATACCATAATAAAACGGTTACTTTTATTGGATGGGATCAAAAGACTTACACTTTTTCCAAAGGTCCCTCTGTATTTTTCTCTTCCTGACATGTTATACATTACACATTCTGTATTATTATAAACAACAATACTATTTTTTTGTATTAATATATTCTGATAATCTATATCTATATTCTGACTTAAAGTCAGATTTCCTTTTTTATCATAAATATCAATTCGATAAAGAGCTGCCCCGGTAGTATCTACATAAACCAGCCCCACACATTCATCACCTGTATATACCGCCTGAATCTCTTCACTCAGCAGTTTTTCAGCAACACTTACCGGCTTGTCCGTTCCTCCATAAAAACTGATTCTATTATTACCCACTGCAAAAGCACTGTCCTTACTTAAGAAACCAACATACGGAATCACCGTATCGGCATATTCATTTCCACTTACCAAACGGTCAACGCTGTTTTGCCCAACATCTGAAAAGTTATAAAAAGCAACACTGGATTTCATAGAACCACTATCTACATATAAATAAGAAACTTCCATAACTTCTCCGGTATCAGACAGAGCTACTGCCACGGGATATCCATTCTGGCTCATTCGACATTCTGATTTTACCAACTCATTGCCCTTGGAATCATACAGATTCAATCTGGTAAGTTTACTGTCTTCCAAAACGACCGCAACAATTCCTGTTTTAGATACACACAAATCTCTGATAGGCAGATTGGTATCTATTTCTCCTACTTTTCCTTTTTCATCCATTACATATATAACATGTCCATTATAATCACCTACAGCTACTGCATTTTCATTCACTTCTACAATAGGGTCCTGCATCTGGTATGTTTCATTCCAAATGAGATTTCCTTTTGTATCCATACTACTGATTCCATCTTTACTATAAGTAAGGATCCTTCCATTGTGATTTAAGCAGACACTATTACTGCTGCTGACTCTTGGAAAGGAACTTATTTCTGTATAAGATGTATACACGGAATTATCCCACAAAAATAAAATTGCTCCTATTACTACTATACTTATTACACTTATCGTTAGAATCTTTAAAAAACGACTGCGCTTATGAGCTTTTATTTTATGTTCGAATTCAAGTTTTTTTGTCTTTGCATCTTCCGGTGCAACAAAATCTTTAATTTTTGCCATATCGTCCTCATTCTTTTGCATTTAAACATTTTCAATATTAGGTATCATTTCACCCAAAGGTATATACTCACATAGATTCCTCCATCACCTTTGGCTCGAACTCGTCAAGCGTTCCTATTATAACATATCTTTTTTATGGCAGGTAGATTTTTTGTCCCGGAGCAATGTAATCTGCATTTTTTATATTATTTATAGTACATATTTCTTCCATTTTTGTAAGAGAGCCATATTTTGTTTTGCAAATTGCTACTAAAGTATCTCCATCTTTCACCACATATTCTTCATAGTTATCTTCTTTATCTGATGATATACTTTCTTCTAACACATTTCCCGGCACTTCTTGTATTGCCTCCGTTGTTACTGTTTCCATACTCTCTTCCTGTTGTTTTTCCGGTTCTGTCTTTTGTGAGTCTGTATTATCATTATTCTTTTGTGAACTTTCCTGTTGGGTAATACTCATTTGCCCTATACTATTTTCTCCCAGACTTTCTGCCGAATTTTCTGCTTCATCTGTTTCTTCCAGCCTTTCTTCTTCATTATTCTTTTCTTGTAAAATATTTTTTTCTTCTATAATAAAATCGTCCGTTGTTGTCTCCTTTGCCATCCCTGACATGGTCTGGGCAATTACCTGTCTGAAAACTTCTATTTTCTTCTGACCATTTGTAGATGTTAATACTAATAAAATCAAACTTGCAATAATAATTCCTCCAATAGGAAAAATGAATTTCTCATTTTTGAATTCTGCGTGATTTTTTTGTCTTTTTATCTTTCTAATGGGAACCAACGTTTCTTTCATTGGCAAAGCTTCACCAACCAGTTGTCTCTTGGCTTGTTCCTCCGGCTTGTCCGTTTTTTCTTCTGCCTGATGATCGACCAGATATTCCTGCATCGCCTGATTCGGAGCATAGAAAACATAAAAGCCTGTCATTTTTTGTTCCTGCCCTTTTAAAGTAATCCAAAAGGTTTCATCATTTTTTATCTTTAGAAATCCCAACGGATAATATTCTTTAAAATAAGTCTGTTCCATTTTGGGTTTTTCAGCAATACCATAAATATATAATTTTTTTTGCTGATTATTTTCTTCTTTTTCACCATACAAAAAATATTTTGCTTTTTCTTTGCCTTTTTGTTTTTTCAAGTATGTATAAGCATAATCTTCAATATAATAGTGTATATCCCCTCCAATATCTCCAATTTTCATTACCTGATTCATTCTTGACATAATGTTCACCGCCTTTTTCTTTTCAATATAGCATTAGAAAAATACGGTTTTTATCAAATCCTGTCATGAAAATCAAACTTTCTTTCGACATAATTTATCTACAAAGCAAAAACCTCTGAACATTCGGTATCATAACCCAATATTCAGAGGTGTCTTTTTATAATTTACTTATATTTATGTATTATACAAATTTATAAATGGTTGTAGATTTGTAATCTTTTCCCGGTCCATACACTACCGATGGGAAATTGGGCTTATGGATGGAGTCCGGATAACACTGTGTCTCCAGACAAAGTCCACTTCGTTTTCCATATATTGCACCATTTTTACCATCCTGAGGATCAATAAAATTGCCTGCGTAGAACTGTACTCCCGGAAGATCTGTATATACTTCCATAGTTCTTGCATCTCCCGGTGCTTTTACGATAGCAATTTTACGAATATCACCATTATAATTATCGGTTACCCAGTTATGATCAAATCCAACCGCAAAATTCAACTGTTCAAAATCAGTATCAATTTTATCTCCAATCACGATTTCTTCTCTCAAATCCATCGGAGTTCCTTCTACAGTCACAATATCTCCATAAGGGATAGATGCTGCATCTGCAGGGGTATAATTAGAAGCGAATAAGGTAATCTTATGGTCTTCAATGTTTCCTTCTTTATGACCTTTCAGGTTAAAATAGGAATGATTCGTCGGATTAATAATAGTGTCTTTATCGCTAGAAGCTTCATACTGAATCTTTAATCCATTTTCATCATCCAAAGAATATGATACTTTAAATTCTTTGTTTCCCGGAAATCCTAATTCACCATCTGTATTTTTCAAAATAAAGGTTACATGGTCTTCTGCTTCTACAAAATCCCAAACTCGTTTATGTGCTCCCAATTCATCATCGCTGTGAAGATTATTTTCTCCATTATTTTTTTTCAAAAGATATGTTTCACCATTCAATTCAAAACCGGCACCACCAATACGATTAGCACTTGGTGCAATCAAAGAACCAAAATAACTTGGATTTACTTCATAACCCGAAACATCATCAAAACCTAAAACAACGTCTGCCAAGTTACCACTTTTATCCGGAACAAATAAATTTACTAAAATTGCCCCGAAATTTGTCACTTCTGCTTTTATACCGTTTTTATTTTCTAAAGAAAATAAAAATACTTCTTTGCCATCTCTTGTTTTTCCAAAGCTTCTTTTTTGCATGATGAAACCTCCTCTTTCATTTAAGTAAAATATGTGAATGCCTATATACTACATTCTTTTATCATTGAAATTTCCCGACTATAATTCGATTCGTCCTTCTAACGCTCTAAGCAATGTTACTTCGTCTATATATTCCAAATCTCCTCCTACCGGAACACCACTGGCAATTCTGGTTACTTTTACCCCGGTGGGCTTAATCAGTTTACTGATATACATAGCCGTGGTTTCCCCTTCCAGACTGGAGTTTGTAGCAATGATTACTTCTTTTACATCCCCCTGTAACCTCTGTAGTAATTCCTTCAGTTTAATATCATTTGGTCCGACTCCGATCATAGGGGAGATTGCCCCATGCAGAACATGATAGATTCCCTCATACTTTCCAGTCTTTTCATAGGCTGCCAAATCTCTGGTGTTTTCCAATACC
Organism: uncultured Lachnospiraceae bacterium; assembly: GCA_964605105.1. Taxonomy (GTDB): domain Bacteria; phylum Bacillota; class Clostridia; order Lachnospirales; family Lachnospiraceae; genus SFDP01. The sequence continues at coordinate 4,842 of CAZSBV010000096.1, forward strand.
ATAATTGTGGAATGATCCCTTTTTTCATTTGCACAGATAGGACATATTTCCTGGTCTGTCAAGGTATAACATTCCTTACAATACTGTACATGTTCTTTTGCAGACAAAATAGTATTTGCAAGACGTTCCACTTTTGCCTTTGGCATATTGATTAAATGAAAAGCAAGGCGGGATGCTGACTTCTCACCAATTCCCGGCAAACTGCTTAATTCTTCAATTAATTTGTTAATATGTCCACTATATAAGTCCATTAGAATGGATATCCTCCACCCATGCCGCCGGTCATTTTGCTCATCATATTTGCACTGGCATCATCTGCCATTTTCATAGCTTCATTAGTAGCTGCCATGATCAAATCCTGTAACATTTCTACATCATCCGGATCTACTACATCCTGAGATAATACAATTTTAGTCATCTGTTTTTTACCTGTTACAGTTACTTCAACCGCACCACCGCCTGCTTTTGCAGTAAATTCTGTAGCTTCCAGTTCTCTCTGGCTTTCTTCCATCTGACGCTGCATTTTCTGTGCCTGTTTCATTAAATTATTCATATTGCCAGGCATACCGCCTGGAAATCCACCTCTTTTAGCCATGTTAAAATCTCCTTTTAATCCTCTTCTTCTATTTCTATATTAATAATCTTTGACAGATCAATATAGCTGTTTTCAAATTGTCTTCCGGCATCCAATGCCTGAATGGTAACTTCGACACTTTTTCCGATATAATCTTCAATCAATCGCTCTACCTGTTCTTTACATCCTTCCTGTCTTAGGTAATCGTAATGAACTCCATCTTCCACTACCATCATAAGCTTGTTGTCGCCGCCCAAGCTTAATCTGGCATTTTTCAAGTATAATTTTAGTGGCATCTGTGCATTACCCACAATACCGGGCCATTTCTGTACTACCTGTTTTACCTCTTCGGGAATTGCCTTTGGCACCTCTGGTCTTGGTTGATTTTGTGTATTGGCAGGTACTGCATTTTGCGATGACTGCACTACCGTAGTCACTAATCCGTTTTCAATCTTTTCCTCTACCGCCCGAATCCGATCAAGAAGTGCATCCTGATTAGTTTCCATCTCAGGTTTACATAATTTTATCAATGCAACTTCCAGTAAAATTCTTTTCTGGGTTGCATATTTCATTTTAGCTGATAATTCAGAAAATACTCTAATATATCGAATAATGGTTTCCATATCTGTCTGTTCTGATTCTTCTTTTAAACGCATCAGATTTTCACTGGAAACATCTATCACATCTTCCATATTATCAGATGTCTTTACTAAAAGCAAATTTCTCAGATACCAGGAAAAATCAGACACAAATTGTGTTAATTCCCTGCCCTGGATAATAATTTCTTCCAGCAAATTAATACATCCTAATACATTTCTTTCCAATACCTGTCTGTAAAGCCTGCTGAAGACTTCTGTATCTACCGCACCTAAAACATCCAATACGTTATCATAAGTTAGTTCTTTTCCAAAATGGAATGCAATGCATTGATCCAATAAACTTAAGGCATCTCGCATGGAACCATCCGCAGTTTTGGCTACGTAACGAAGTGCTTTCTCTTCTACCTGCACTCCTTCTGCATCCATCAATTCCTGCATACGGGCGGTTATAGTTTCGATGCTGATTCGCTTAAAATCATAACGCTGACAACGGGATAAAATCGTAATCGGAATCTTATGGACTTCTGTAGTTGCCAAAATAAAAATAACATATGACGGCGGTTCTTCTAATGTTTTCAACAAAGCATTGAAGGCACCTATGGAAAGCATATGAACTTCATCTATGATATATACTTTGTACTTACCTTCTGCCGGGGAGTAGGATACTTCATCTACAATTTCGCGGATATTATCTACACCGTTGTTACTGGCAGCATCAATTTCAATCACATTCATACTGGCTCCTGCTGCTATGGATTTACAGGAAGCACATTCGCCACAAGGACTTCCATCCACAGGGTTTTCACAGTTGACCGTCTTTGCAAATAATTTCGCGATGGAAGTTTTCCCGGTTCCACGAGTACCGCAGAACAAGTAAGCATGTCCAATTCGATCTGCCTGAATCTGATTTTTTAATGTAGTTACTATATGGTCCTGACCTTTGACATCTTTAAAATTGTCCGGTCTGAATTTACGATATAGAGCTGTGTATGACATTTACGTTCACTCCGTTTTTGTTTCATCATTATGAAATAATATTTCCTTTTATTTATATCATATTCTCTTTTTGTTGTCATCAAAGGATATGAAAAGAGTTGCTACCTATGTGTAACAACTCTTTTCTACATTAGTTATATTATTTTTCTAAAAATCTAAAATTATAAATCCATTTCAAGTTAAAAGAATTTA
>CAZSBV010000097.1:0-7140 GCA_964605105.1 uncultured Lachnospiraceae bacterium
CGTAAGAAGATGTTCGTATTCGAAGATATTCTGTTACTGGACGACAGATCTATTCAGCGTGTACTTCGTGATGTAGATAATAATGACCTGGCAGTGGCTCTGAAAGGTTCTAATGAAAATGTTCAGGCTGCAATTTTCAACAACTTATCAAAACGTCTGGCTGCAATGATCCGAGAAGATATGGAATACATGGGTCCTGTACGTATGAAAGACGTAGAAGAGGCACAGCAGAAGATTGTAAATATTATCAGAAAACTGGAAGATTCAGCAGAAATTGTTATTTCCAGAGGTGGAGGAGACGAAATTGTTGTCTAAGAATCTGATTAAGGCAAATCAGTTTGTATTAAAAGAAAAAGATCCTGTTGTGGTAGATACGAATGAACTGGTAGCTAAGAAACTGGGAAGTATTTTCCCGGCGTTCCGAGAAAGCACTTCCACCGGTTTTCAATCCGGATTAAATGCACCTGAAATTGATCCTTTATTCATGGATATGGGAGAAGGGGAAATACTGGGAGAAGAAATTCCGGAAGAACCTTGTTATACAGGTCCCAGTCCGGAGGAATTAATTGCTGAAGCACAGGCAGAAATTGATGAAATGCGCAAGGAAGCTGAAAAAAATATCTCTTTCTTGAAAAAGCGTTCTATGGAAGAAGGCAGAAAACAGGGATATGAAGAAGGCAAAGCTCAAGCAATGGCTGAATTAGAAAATGCTAAAATGGAATTGGAAATGCAGGCAAAAGCCATGGAACAGGAATATCAGAACCTGATTAGCGAATTAGAGCCTAAGTTTATTCAGACATTGACAGGTATCTATGAAGAGATTTTTAAAGTAGATTTAAAAGACTATAAGAATATATTAATGCATGTGATAAGCAATACCATCCGGCAGACAGAAGGCTCTAAGGATTTTCTGGTACATGTCAGTAAAGTAGATTACGAAAAAGTGTTGGAACAAAAAGAGCAGCTTATGAGTGGATTGCCGACACAGAGTGTTACTGTGGAATTAATTGCGGATACTACTTTGCATGAAAATGAGTGTATGATTGAGACAAACAGCGGAATCTATGATTGTGGCGTGGGACTTCAATTAGAGGAGCTTACGAGAAAATTAAGATTGTTATCCTATGAGGGATAGTAATGTATTAAGATATCTATTCAGGGTAAGCTCGGAATAGATACATATTAAAGGAAGAAAATAGTGGAACTGACTATTAATTTTGACAAATATAATAAAATATTGGATCAATCACTGATTAAGAAAAAAGGGAAAATTGTAAATGTGGTTGGATTGACTCTGGAATCCGCCGGACCGGATGCCAAGTTAGGCGATGTATGTTACATCTATCCGGAAGGAGAAGATGCAAAGCCTATTTTAGCAGAAGTGGTGGGTTTTAAAGAGGGAAAGACTCAGCTAATGCCATATGATGTAACGGATGGCATTGGTTTGGGAAATGTAGTAGAAAATACCGGAGAAACTTTGAAGGTATGGGTTGGACCGGAACTTTTGGGTAAATGCCTGGATGGTCTCGGAAGACCTACTGACGGAAGCTTGTTGTCTGGTGGACAGGCTTATTCGGTAGAGTCACCTCCACCGGATCCTATGAGCAGAGTAATTATTAATGAAGTGCTCCCGTTGGGAGTAAAAGCTGTAGATGGATTAATTACGGTAGGAAAAGGTCAACGTATCGGAATTTTTGCCGGTTCCGGAGTTGGTAAGTCTACCTTGATGGGTATGTTTGCCCGAAACACTAAGGCAGATATTAATGTCATTGGTCTCATTGGAGAACGAGGACGAGAAGTAAGAGAATTTATCGAGAGGGATTTAGGGGAAGAAGGTATGAAACGTTCCGTAGTGGTCGTGGCAACTTCGGACCGCCCTGCGTTAGAGCGAAATAAAGCCGCTAAAACTGCAACTGCGATTGCAGAATATTTTAGGGATCAGGGGAAAGATGTCCTTTTAATGATGGACTCTTTGACACGTTTTTCCATGGCACAGAGAGAAATTGGTCTTGCCAACGGAGAACCACCGGTATCCCGAGGATATCCTCCGAGTGTATATGCAGAAATGCCAAAGCTTTTGGAAAGAGCCGGAAATGGAGCAGTGGGTTCTATTACCGGATTATATACTGTTCTGGTCGATGGTGACGACTTTAACGAGCCGATTACAGATACAGCCAGAAGTATTTTGGATGGTCATATTATGCTCAGCAGAAAGCTGGGACATAAGAATCATTATCCTGCTATCGATATTTTACAGAGTATTTCCCGTTGTATGAGCCAGATTGCTACCGGCGAACATAAAAAAATGGCAGGGAAACTTAAGAACGTTATGGCAACGTACAATGAGGCAGAAGACTTGATTAATATTGGTGCATATAAACGTGGCAGCAATGCTTCTATTGATTATGCTATTGAAAAGATAGATGCTGTAAATCAGTTTTTATGTCAGGATGTATATGAAAAAATTGCATTCGAAGAAAGCGTAGAGCGATTGAAAGCATTATTTGAAGACTAAAATATATTTTAGGAGACTCTCATGTCTAAATTCGTATATCGAATGCAGAATATTTTAAATATTAAATATAAACTGGAAGATCAGGCAAAAACGGAGTTTATGCTTGCTAATCAGGCTTTGCGGGAAGAAGAGGAAAAACTTCAGCAGTTAAAAGACAGAAAATTCGGATATGAAGAAACTGTCCGACAACTTTTGAAACAACACCTTCAGGTAGACCGTATCAAAGAGAACCAGGAAGCAATCGTGCGGATGGAAGAGTTTATAAAAGCGCAGATAATTCGTGTGAAAGAAGCCCAAAGCCGAGTAGAAATAAAAGCTGCAAAGCTGACCGAATTAATGCAGGAAAGAAAAGCACAGGAAAAATTAAAAGAAAAAGCTTTTGAAACTTTTCTACAGGAAGAAAATGCAAGAGAAAGTAAAGAGGTTGATGAGCTTGTCAGTTTCACATATGGAAGAAGACGACAAGAAGAATAGGAATTATGGCTGAAGAAAATATTTTTGAACCGGGAATGGATGCAAAATCAATAAAAGAAGAGCGGAAACGTTTGAAGGCAGAGCAGAAAGCACAGCGTAAAGAAGCAAAAAAACGTGCCAAAGAGTTGGCGGATCAGGAAGCTGAATTAGAAGAAGAAGGAAGTAATATTCCGATTTTTCTGACCACTGTTGCTATTGTTGGAATCTGGCTTTTAATTTTGTGTGTCTTGATTAAATTAGATGTTGGCGGTTTTGGAAGCGGAGTTCTGACTCCACTTTTAAAGGACGTACCTGTTGTAAACAAAATTCTTCCAAGTGAGACATCTCTGGGGCAGGAGGGAGAAGAAGCAGAAGATGAATATGCGGGATATACCAATTTAAAAGAAGCTGTGGAACAGATCAAACTTCTGGAATTACAGTTGGAACAGGCAGATTTAAAAACTTCGACATTAGAGGATGAAAATACAAAATTAAAAGAAGAAGTTACCCGATTGAAGACTTTTGAAGCAAGTCAGGTGGAATTCGAAAGAATTAAAACAGAATTTTATGAAGAAGTTATTTATGCAGATAAGGGACCGGGAGTAGAAGAATATCAGAAATATTATGAGAGTATTGATCCTGCTACTGCAGAATTCTTATACAAACAGGTAGTGGCGCAGTTAGAAGAGAGCGAGGAAATTCAGGATTATGCACAGGCATATTCCGAAATGAAACCAAAACAGGCGGCAGCTATTTTTGAGGAAATGACGAACAACTTGGATTTGGCAGCCAGAATTTTAAAGGAAATGACTCCGGAAGACAGAGGGGATATTTTAGGTGTTATGGACGCTGAAATAGCGGCGAAACTGACCAAAATCATGGAGCCTGACTCTTAAGAATCCACCCTTTTTTGTCGATATAAAGTAAGAAGAAAGGAGGGAAAAGATGGCTAGTACATTAATTTCAGATGTGAAGTCCAAAGCCTTATTTTTAGGAAATGTGAACAATACCGGAAAAGGTCAGGAAGTACAGGGAAAGGATACTTTTTCAGAAATTTTTGATAAAACACATAGTCCGGCAGAAGCTCCTAAGAAAGAAGCAGCTACAAAAGCAAAAGATACAGGAAGCATTCAGAATCACACGAATATCCGGAAAAATAAAACTTCTGAACAGTTGAAAGAACAGGCAGAAGAAGTAAAGGATATCAAAGGTGAAGAAAATGTAGAAATTGCAGCTATGGAAGCAGCAGGAGAAATGGTTGAAAAAATTGCCGAAACTTTTGACATTACTGTGGAAGAAGTAGAAAGCGTTTTGGAAACCTTGGGATTGACTGCTTTGGATTTGCTGAATAGCGAGAATCTTACCCAGGTGGTACTTGCTTTAAATCCGGAATGCGATGCATTGACTCTTATGACCAATGAAGAGTTGTTTGCAGACTTGAAGGGCTTGATGAATACTGCACAGGAATTAAAGAATCAGATTGCACAGAATTTTAATCTGACAGAAGAGGAAATGGCGGCTGTTCTGAATTCTATGAAAGAAAATGCAGCGGAACAGGTTCCTACAGTAGTCGTAGAGGCAGATGCTGTGGAGACAAAAGTTGCGAATGTGTACAATAGCGCAACATCCGCTAATGAAGTAGAACTTACAGGTTCATCCGTTTATGACGGTACTGTAATTCCAAAAACAGAAAATTCTGAAAATATCCGGGATGATTCTTCAAAAGCAGGAGAAGAATCCGAGAATACAGCAGGACAGAATTTAAACCAGAATTTTGTAAATCAGCTTGCTGAGGCAGTAGAGAATGCAAGTGGTGAGACAACTTCTTATGGAGTCCGGGGACAGGACATCATTAACCAGATTACAGAACATATCAGAGTTCATGTAAAACAGGATACTACAGAGATGGAACTGCAATTACATCCTGCATCTTTAGGAAATGTAAAGGTACAGCTTACAAGCGCAGGGGGCGTTTTGACAGCAGTATTTACTACGGAAAATGAAGCAGTAAAAACAGCTTTGGAATCTCAGTTGATTCAGTTAAAAGAAAATTTTGCCCAGCAGGGATTAAAAGTGGAATCTGTAGAAGTAAATGTATCTGCACAGGGTTTTGAGAGAAGTCTGGACCAGCAGGAACAGGAACAGAACCGTTTTGAAGACAGCAGAAGTAAAAAGGGAAGCCGTCGTATTCGTCTGAGTGGAAGCGAAGATGTGGAAGACGTCTTAACAGAAGACATGACAGCAGATGACAGAATCGTAGCTGACATGATGATACGAAACGGGAATACTGTAGATTATACAGTATAAAGACAAATAGTGAAAAAAGATGTTCGGTTTGACATCTTATAAATGTAAAAAGCTTTGAGAGACAAGGCGGAAAGGAGAAAAAATATGAGTTCTATAGCACAGGTACAGAATGGTCAGATTTTAGAAACCATTTCCAGCAGTCAGAGTTCAACAACAACATCCAGTACCAGCTTGGATAAAGATGCATTTTTACAATTATTAGTAGCACAGATGAAATATCAGGATCCATTGGAACCAACTTCCAACACAGAATATATTTCTCAGTTAGCTACGTTCTCAGAACTGGAGGAAATGCAGAATCTGACTAGTGGAATGACTTTACAGAGAGCTTCTTCCTTGGTTGGACAGTATGTATTTATGAAAGTAACAGACAGTTCAGGAAATACGACATATCCGGAAGGAACAGTTGACTATGTTGTATATGAAAACAACAAAGCATACCTTTCTATCAATGAAACACTTTATTCTATTGATGATCTTGATACGGTTGCAGACAGTACCTACATGGAGGCAATTAAGGTTACCGAGGCGTTTGTTACAGAGATGAATAAACTTCCGACAGCGGCAAAAGTGACACAGGATGATTTACAATCTATCGAGAATTTGATTGTTGTATATGAAAACATGACAAGTTATCAGCAGGAATTCCTTGGGGATGATAACACAGCAATCTATGAAGGATATGTAGAAAAATTCCAGGAATTAGCAATTACTCCGGTTAGCAGCTTTATTAATACTATGAATGAGCTTCCGTCAGTGGATGAGATAACAGAAGATTATACCGGTAATATTTATGCATTAATGTCAACCTATAATAATTTCAATGCTTACCAGAAGGGCTTAATTAATAGTGGAAGCTTGGAAACATATAACGCATATGTTGCTAAATATGAAGAATTAACTGCAGAATAGTTTATAGGAAGGAAATGAGGAAATGAAAATTCAGCAAAGTCAATTCCTTTCTATGAACGAACTGCAGGAGCAATACCTGAAGAAAACTTCAAAACAAAGTAGTAATCAAATAAATTCACAGGGATTAAGTTTTGAGGAAATCTGGAAGCAGAAAACAGGGGAAACAAGTACCGAACTTCGTTTTTCCAAACATGCAACCAATCGTCTGGCTGATAGAAGTATTACCTTATCTGATAATCAGTTAAATCGATTGACAGAAGGGGCTAAAAAAGCCGGAGAGAAAGGAATCAAAGAATCTTTGGTCATGGTCGACCAATTGGCATTTATTGTAAATGTGCCAAATAATACAGTTATAACCGCCATGGATCAGACCCAGGCAAACGAGAATATTTTTACTAATATTGATGGAGCTGTAATCATGTAGCCGGACCTTTTTAGGAGGCTCAAGTTCCTGACTGACAGAAGGAACTACTACAGCGAATAATTATAGGAGGTCATTTCATTATGATGAGATCAATGTATTCTGGTGTAGCAGGTTTAAAAACACACCAGACTAAGATGGACGTAATCGGTAACAATATCGCTAACGTTAATACAGTTGCATACAAATCACAGAGTGTTACTTTCTCTGAATTGATGTATCAGACAACACAGAGCGCATCCGGACCAAACGCTACCACAGGAACCGGTGGTGTTAACGCAAGACAGATCGGTCTTGGTGTTAAATCCGGTGCTATTAATACAAATATCAGCACTCAGGGTGCTTCCCAGACAACGAACAATCCATTCGATATCCAGATTACAGGAGATGCATTCTTTGTAGTAAGCAACGGTTCTGAAAACTTCTTTACAAGAGACGGTTCTTTCTATGTAGATGGAGCAGGTAACCTTGCTATGACAAGTAACGGTTACAACGTTATGGGATGGGGTGTTGACCCGGAAACTATGGATAT
>CAZSBV010000098.1:0-7121 GCA_964605105.1 uncultured Lachnospiraceae bacterium
TTAAGATTAATGCTGCTTCAGAGTAGTAAATTGGTAAGAATACTAATTCAGCACCGTTGTCTTTTGCTTTCTGCAACTGAATAGTAAAGTCTGTTTTGTTATCAGCAGTAAACGCTTCTTCTGCTACGATTTCAAGACCATAGTTTTCAGCATCTGCTACAAAGCTGTCTTTAATACCGGAAGAGTATACATCAGAACTGTCGTAAATAATTGCTACCTTAGTCGCGATGTTGTTTTCACCAATGTACTGAGCAGATTTTCCACCCTGTCCTGGGTCAGAGAAACATACACGGAATGCATTAGGATATTTAATACACTCTACTGCGGAACCACTTGGTGTGATCTGATACATATTGTCTGCATTTGTATTTTCAACAACTGCTACACAAGGACCACTTGTTACAGTTCCCATGAACATCTGCATACCCCAGTCTTTTAATGTGTTGTAAGCATTAACTGCTTTTTCTGCATCATGTTCATCATCTGCAAAATTGTAATCAATCTGGAATCCGTTGATACCACCTGCTGCGTTGATTTCATCAACTGCAATCTGAGCACCACGCTGAACTGCGATACCATAAACTGCTGCGCCACCTGTAAGAGGTCCGCTTCCACCAATTTTCCACATAGCGCCTTCCGCTGCTTCTGTGCTTTCTGTTACTTCTGTGTTTTCTGTTGCAGGTGTTTCTGCTGTTTCTTTAGAACCACAACCTACAAGCATTGTTGCTACCATTGCTACTGCAAGTAACACACTAGTAAATTTTTTCATAATAGTTTCCTCCATTTCACTCATGAACTACATGTATGTATTGTATTCATGTATTCAAGAATTATGTTTTATAGATTACTCCCAAATTGTACAAATGTCAATACAAAAATATATGGCGAATAGTTATATTCGCCATTCCTCCAGGTTATTTCACACTGTCTTTTCATAATTTATAGTTCTTTTTCACACTATTCAATCTTTTTTTGACAAATAGTCTGTTTTTACCACCACTGTTTATACGCAATCAACGCAGCTAACGGCATCAGAACCTCACATATCTGAACAAAAAATCCTGCCGTATCTTCTGTGACTCCTCCAAAATGTCCGTAAGCTATGTATAAAGAAACTAAAAATGCGATTCCTGCTCCAATCAGGCAGGCAATTCCTACCGAAGGATTTAAGATAATCATAAATACCGCACAGACAAGAACATACACTAACATAATGATGCTCTCTGTTCTTCTTAATTTTCCTTCCGGTACATAGATGCTGCATTTACTCGTCTTTGCATGTTTTAAGGCTAAAATGGAATATCCATATAAAGCACGCGAAATTACAAACCCAAACGCTAAGACAAACCAGCCATCCACCGGCATTTCACTCCAAACACCGATAGCAAGCATAAAATACCATACGCATACAATGATTGCAAAATATCCACCATGGGAATCTTCCAAAATCTGCAATTTACGTTCCCTTGGCTGATGGGAACAAAGAGCATCTACCGTTCTGAAGAAGCCATCCAGATGAGATCCTGCTGAAAGCATACTGGGAAGCACTGCTCCAACTACGGCCGGTAAAATCATGTAGCTGCATAAATAAGGATATGCTACAGCCCACTGTGATGATACAAAACCAATTACTGCACCAATTAACGGGATAAATACTAAGATATATTTTGTATTCTCATTGCTTCGTTCCACTTTTGTTTTTGGACTGATAGAATACATCGAAAATGCTAATAAAAAGCTATTCCAGATACTTTTCATTTGTTTTCACCTTTCGCTATCAGAAATTTATTCATATACTACGTCGTCTCTATACTCATCCCAGATAATACAAATCCATGTTTTTCCGGGACTTAATGTAATAGGATCTCCATTGTAATCCACATATGTAGCCGGTACATCATCTGACGTTCTGCTCCATACCCCGGGAACCATTTTACCCTGAGTAAATACGCGAATCATTCTGTCTTCATCTCCATGACATCCAAATGCCAAATAGTCATGTTTGTCACGAACTTCTCCATGACAATACTGAAAGATAACATTACTGTATGCTAACTGTTCTCCGGTCAGCTCATCAATATGTTCACTTCCGTATTGATAACGATAATACAGTCCATCTTCTTCATTGTACTCAAATCTTGCTTCTACATAACTGAATCCGTTTTCTTTATCTGCACTCTTCCCACCCGGATAAATTAGAGTAGCATCTTCTGCATATTCCAGATTTCTTTCTGTAAGTTCACTACCAAATTGAAACTTAGCTGTATAATCTTCTTTTAATTCCGTACGATATCCAAATTTTTCAATATCTTTCTGTAAGCCCTCTGAACTTAAATACACATTATGAGGCGCTTTTCTATCTGTTGTTCTATAGAAAGCATTCGTGGCAGGTCGATCAATTCCTGCAACCGCCCCACTGATGTTATCCACCCTATCACTATTTAACAAATCACCTACATATGGTGTTGCTTGTCCAAAGTGGGCATAGATAGCATCATATTCCATGGCGAAATATACAAAATAATCTCGGCTGCTTCGAATAGAACCTACTTTTTCCAGATTCCTGTAATCATCATAAATTCCCATCAAACGGGTAATTCTTCCTTCTACAGGGGCTTCATAAACAATGGCAGCATCTGCAATTCCTGACTGTGGACAGCCTTCCTTAATATTATTGAACATAACCGCCAACGGACGGTTATTGCTTACTTCCTCACTAATCGGCAATCCCGTCAAATAACTGACTGCTTCTCCAGTTATGACTTCCTCCTCAGTTATCACTTTTTCTGTCTCTCCCTGAGAATCTGCCGTTTCCTTCTGTGGTTCCGTATTCCCTCCACAGCCTGTTAAAGTAAGAGCCATTCCCAGAACTGCTATATATAACAACCCTTTACGCATTTTTCTCTCCCAACACACCTTTGTCTCTTTTATTAAGACACAATTATACATTTTAACTTATTTTACATCTACTATACCGTAAAAGTCTACCTCTTTTTTACATTTACTTCGCTTTTCACACATTTTTAACAAAATTATAGAATCCATATTTAAATAAAATTACAACAAATGTAATTTTTCTGCTGCTTTTACGAGTGTGGCTCCTTTCGGTAATGCACGAAGCTCTTCCCTATTTATCGCACCAAATTTAATAACCAATGCAAAATAAACCACAACTGCAATCAACACTGCTGGTACCAAACAAACACAGTTCAGTCCCCAGTTCATGGTTCCTTTTTCTAACAATCCCAATGCTACTAAAACAGAGTTCATACCATTATATACCAGAAAAGCGGCTACTCCCATCCCAAGAGCTGCTGCTGCCGGAATCAAAAATGTCCGAACAATTTCCTGTTTATAACCTAATTTCTTGCGAATACTTACCCCATTCATAATACACATGCAGAAAGAGTAGCACACTGCTGCCAATGCCAACGCATAAATATCAAAAGGAGTAAACGTCAAAAGCAATACTAATACCAACGACTGAATTACCAGCGCAATGGCTGCATGAATTACCGGCTTATTTACATACCCTGTACCCTGCAAAACACCATTCGTTAAAGTAGACAGTCCGTAAAATACAACAGAAACTGCCAATACCTGTAACAGTTTTGCTACCATATCCAAAGTTCCCTGCTGCGGATATAAAATAAACACCACTGGTTTGGCTAAAACTGCCAATCCCACAGCCGCCGGGATAGAAATCAACATGGTAGTTTTAATAGCATCTCCAACTTTCTTTTTGGTCCCGTTCTTATCCCCTTTTTCAAAACTTCCTGAAATGGTAGGAATAATTGCAGAAGACATGGCTGTAGCAAACGCAATCGGGATATTGGTAATCGGATTTGCTTTTCCGGAATACAGCCCATATAAAGTAGTTGCCTGTGCCTCGGTATATCCCTTCAATTTTTCAACAATAGAACAATAAATTTCCAGATTTGTAGCACTGCTCATGTTATAAATACAGGTACTTAAAATTACCGGCGTTACCATAGTAATGATCATTTTAAATACCTGACCATAGCTTAACTCTTCTTGGGTACGATCTTTTTCTCTTCTTCTACGGAACATTTTACGGTTCACGCTGTATACTGCTACCATGAACAATAATGCCGTCAACACTCCCGCTCCGGTTCCCATGGCACTACCCATAGCACCATAAACTGCCTGTGTGGAAGTATCTGCATCTTTCACAAAACTCATTAAAAGCATGGCAGCCCCAATACTTACAAGAGCATTCACAATCTGTTCCATAATTTGGGAGAAAGATGTCTGAAGCATACTTCCATGTGCCTGAAAATATCCTCTGAAAACCCCTAAAAGACCGGACAGGAAAATAGTAGGAGTAAATACCTTTAGAACCATGGCGGAACTTTCACCAACGATACTATCTGCAAATAGAAAGCACGCTATACTTGCCAGCCCACCTGCAACAAAGACATAACAAAACGCACCCATAAGAATCTTATGCGCGTTTCGATACTGCTTCTTTGCCATCATTCCAGCTACAATTTTTGACACAGCTGATGGAATACCATTGGTGGAAATCAACAGAATAATCGTATAAATGGTATACGCTGTACTATAATAACCATTTCCTTCATCTCCAATAATGGCAACCAAAGGGCTTCTATATAAAATTCCAATAATTCTTACAATGATTCCAGCAGCAGCAAGTATACCTGCCTGCATGATGAATCCACTTTTTTTACTCTGTCCCATAAGTTTATTATAGTCCTATGAACTTTTTATTTCAATATAAGTTCGATTAAAAATACCGCTACACAACTAAATACAGAAACCTGAAATAAACTTTTTCCCATCCAGGATAATGCTAAAGCAATCACCAATGCAGCCGCACCGGAAATCGCTGATTGGGTAGACTCCAATATTGCCGGGAATGTCATTACTGCCAGAGTCACATATGGCACATAATAAAGAAAGGAACGGATCGTCACATTCGTAATTTCTTTTCTGATCAAAGTCAGTGGCAATACTCGAATCAAATAGGTGGTTACTGCCATAATAATTATATAAATATATACATTATGTTCCATGTTATCTCCAATCCAATTAAATTTCATGATCTGTCATAAAAATTATGTTTCTTCTTTCTTTGCTACATCTACCGGAAATAAAATAGCTGCTGCCAAAGAAATAATTACGGTTAAGATAATAATCTTAATTCCCGAAGAAATTCCCGCAAATACAGCTGCTTTATTAAAAATAAAACTGGCAATAAAACTGATTACAATTAATCCGGCTACAATTTTATTCTCCTTTGCCGGCGGTACAAATACCGCTGCAAACATTCCGTATAGAGCTACACTTAAAGCACTAACTACTCTGAGAGGCAGGATGTTTCCCATCAGAACACCCAGAAAGGTCCCAATAGTCCAGCCCGGAGCTGCCATAGAAATAACGCCATAAGAATAAATTGGATCTAATTCCTTTTGCGCTACGGATACTCCAAAAATTTCATCTGTTACATAAAATCCCATCAACATACGATGCAATAATCCCGTCTTTGGCGATATCTTCTGACTTAAAGCACAGGACATCAACAGATATCTGGCATTCGCTACTGCTTCCATGACCATCACTTCCAAATACCCCGCATTAGCTGCAATTAAAGTGAATCCAATAAATTCTCCCGCAGAAGCATTGATGAGCGCACTGGTCACCGCCGCCTGAAGTGCAGTCATACCTGCATTTTTTGCCGCAATTCCCAAAGTAAAGGAAACTGCAAAATATCCCAGACCGATAGGAATACCGTCTTTCATCCCTCGGGTAAATAACTGTTTCTTCGTTTCTTCCATTTTTGTCTCCTAAAGAGATTTCTCTCTTGTTCTATCTTGATCGGCTGCCCTCCAGCAATACCGTAATGTCTTGCGTTTCTCTAAGAAACAAACTGTTACCAAAATATAACATTTCTCCCAATATTGCAAGTTCTAATTCAAGAATAACATCCAATCGTCTTTAAGAACCCCCTTTTGCAGCTTACTCATATTCATATAAAAATCTTAAATACTCTTCTTTCTCTTCCCAAACCTTCCCTTGAAGCTCAAATCCTAGTTTTTGACATAAATTTATAGATGATATATTTCCTTCTTTTACTAACGTCTGCACTTTTTCAAATTCATATTCTTCTTTTCCTAATTTTAGGACCGCCACACAACATTCATAAGCATAACCTTTTCTTTGCTCCGATTCCATGATGACGAATCCCAGTTCCGGCTCCTCATATCCATCCCGAAGATTGAATCCCACACGACCAATAATTTTCTGATCCAATTTTCTCTCAATGACCCAGGTACCATATCCCCAAAAAGTATACGCATTCTGAATATAACTTCTGGTATACTCCAGTTCTTCTTCTCTGCTTTCATATAAACCTTCCATATATTTAGTTATGGATGGGGCTGCATATACCTCATAAACGGCATCCAGATCCTCTTCTGTCATCTCCCGGATAATGCATCTTGCAGTTTCCGCTATGATCCATGGCAGTTTTTGAAATCTTCTAAAAATCCTTTCTGCGTAAACAAAATCTATTTCTTCCATATTTTCTATGGCATAAGGAACACCACTCAAGTCCTTATCTCTATTTTCTTCATGAAGCCAGACCAGAACGTTTGCTTTTTCTTCTAATAGCTGCTTACATATTTCTTCATGATCCGTAATATATAAGGTCTCCTTTATCAGAGTCTCTTCTTCCGGAAGAATATATGACATACAAACTTCTCTTTTACGACATTCTTCCTCCAGCTCTATTAACCTTGGTACTTCTTTCTCTGTTACAAAAATAATATATTTCAACATTTCTCTTTCCCTATTTTCCTTTATTATTCTTAATAACTCTATCTTCTGTCTCTCAGACTTTCTTCTTTACGAAATCCATAAATTTAGTTACAATAGTAAACGTGAACAATCTCTTGTTCAAATTTACCACTTCTTCTATTTTAATAGAAGATAAAAAGAAAGGAAAGTATTATGGCACAGAATCCAATTGTAACCATAACTATGGAAAACGGCAATGTAATGAAAGCAGAGTTATATCCTGAAATCGCTCCTGTTTCCGTAAACAATTTTATCAGCTTAATCAACAAAAAATTTTATGA
>CAZSBV010000099.1:0-7104 GCA_964605105.1 uncultured Lachnospiraceae bacterium
ACACAATATGTGAATCCTCTATTAATCATAAAATCTCTTGCATAAGAAATTACTGCTGAATGTAATCTTGCAATATCACCCATTAAATAGTAGAATCCGTTACCTGCTACTTTTCTAGCTGCATCTAAATCAATACCGTTGAACTTTTCCATAATTTCTGTATGATATGGAATTTCGAAATCTGGAACTACCGGTTCACCATATTTTGTTACTTCAACATTTTCACTATCATCTTTACCAATTGGTACACTTGGATCAATGATGTTAGGAATTGTCATCATAATCTTAGTAACTTTTTCCTGAAGCTCAGCTTCTTTTTCTTCTAATTCAACTAATCTTTTTGCATTAGCTGCAACTTCTGCTTTTTTTGCCTCTGCTTCTTCTCTTTTACCCTGTGCCATTAATCCACCGATTTCTTTTGAAATCTTATTCTTGTTTGCACGAAGATTATCTGCTTCCTGCTGAGTTTCTCTTGCTTCTTTATCAAGAGCAATTACTTCGTCAACTAATGGAAGTTTACTATCCTGGAATTTTTTCTTAATATTTTCTTTTACTAATTCCGGATTTTCTCTCAAAAATTTAATATCTATCATTTTTCATCCTCCTCTAAATACATTTACTATTCCAATACAGAATCAATAAATATATTATTAACTTTAACTAAATCAACAATATTTTCATCCTCTATAGGATTTCCAAATTTATCTCTTGTAATCTGTAATATTGGCCTCTCAGGAAAACCTTTATTCTGTTTAATAACAACTGCAACTTCTCCTTCGTTAGTTACAACAACACTTCCTGAAGGATATACTGCAGTAAATTCCAAAAGTGCATCTACTATTTTACCATCAAATAGAATATTTTTAAAGCTTTTTAAATATTCAACTGCTTCATAAATTTTCATTCTCTTTCGACCAATACCACAAATCATTTCATCGAAAGCATCGCATACACTTACAATTTTTGTATCTACAGAAATTTCTGTAGCATGTAAAGGATAACCGGAACCGTCTATTCTTTCGTGATGACAAAGAATAATTTCCTTACTTTTCTTAGATAACCAATTTTCATTCTTTAACGCGGTATAACCATAAACCGGATGTTTTTTATATTCTACCAATTCTTTACTGGACAAGGTTTCTATATCCTGATCTTCGTATTCAATCATCATATATCGAAGTCCAAGATCATGCAAGAGGCAACCTACACCAATATCATGTACTCTTTCTTGATCTAATCCTAATTTCAGAGCCACTAAAGTAGCTAAAACACATATACTAATAGAATGAGTATATATATCTGCACTTCTTTCTTTAATATCATAAATATTTTCTATTACTTCTTCTTCTTCCAAAATATTTACAATAATATTATCAGCTGTTTTACTTAACTCTTTCAATTCATTACTATTATTATAAGTATGTTTTAAAATTACTTCTTTAACCTTAGATTTACTCTTTTGTTCAATTTCCTTCTTTAATACAGCAACTTCTTCTTCCGGAATATTATCCTGTATATAAACATAAGGTATATCAAGTCCTTTTAATTTTTCGATATATTTTTTATTTAATATAGTATTTTTATATAAAAACACATTATAATTATCAGCCATAACATCTCTGGCTAAAATATCATGTTCTTTTAATTCATTTATAGAACAAAGTTTCATATAACCCCCTGAGTATCAGTCCACTTATTTATGACTTTTTCATCGCCTGAGATAACGCATTCTTTTCTTCATTGCTTAATTCTATTTCACATATTCCGCCATTAATTTCTTTTACATATGTGTAGCACCCTTCTGAACTATGAACAGAATTCAAAATAAAACCATCATCTTTTTCATTCAATAGAGCAATACTAAAACTAAGCATACCTCCCATTTGTTTAAATGCATCATATTTTACAATACCTACTTTATTAAAAGAATTTTCCATTTCTTTATTAATAGTTCGTATATCTTTTTTATTTTCATTGGAAAGGTTTATTATATATCTGTTATCTTCAACTATTCTTTCAAGCTGCTTTTCCAGACTTTTAACATCCTTTCCTCCCATAAATTTTTTATAATTCTTTTTCAGATTTCCTATCTGAACCATTTGAATAATTACCAGAATTAATAACACCAAACTTACTGCCGCAAGTCCAATAAATAGAAAACTCAAATCCAATCCAGATAAACCAAGCTGATTAAATAAATTATATGTCATGCTCTTCATTCCTTATCTTAGTTATTCTTAGTAAGAATTTCCATTAATCTATCAAAATCATCATGTGAGAAAAATTCAATTTCAATTTTACCTGTTCCATCTCCTTTTCCATTTACAGATACTTTTGTAGATAATGCCTGTTTTAACACTTCAGCTTTTTCTTGATAAATTACTTCTAAAGATTTATTTGGTTTCTTTTTTTCTTTTACAGGCTTATTTAAATTCTTAATATATTTTTCAACATCACGTACACTCATTTTTTCATCAAAGATTTTTTGTGCAAGTGCATATTGTTCTTCCGGATTTTCAATAGATATAATTGCTCTGGCATGACCTGTAGAAATCATATCACTAATAATCATTTGCTGAACTTCATCACATAACTTTAACAATCTCATAGAATTTGTTACAGCAGTTCTACTCTTAGATACTCTCTCAGCAATTTCATCTTGTTTTAGATTAAATTCATTCATTAATCTTTTATACGCCTGCGCTTCTTCAATTGGATTTAAATCTTCACGCTGAATATTCTCAATTAATGAAATTTCTACAATTTCCTGTTCACTATAATTTCTAATAATAACAGGAACTTCTTTTAATCCTGCAAGTTTAGATGCTCTCCATCTTCTTTCACCTGCAATAATTTCATAGTATGTCTTTCTATCCTGTACTAGAATTGGCTGTAATAAACCAAACTGTTTAATAGATTCTGCTAATTCTAATAAAGCATCTTCATCAAAATGTTTTCTAGGCTGTTCTCTATTTGGTTCTACCTTATTAATATCAACAATTGAATCCGGCTGTTCACTTTTTATATCCTTCTCTTTTGTTTTTACTTTTTTAGGTTCTGCAACTGCACTTGGAATTAATGCATCCAAACCTTTACCTAAACCCCTTGCTGCCATAATTATTCTCCCCTATTTTCTTTTCATTACTTCCTTGGCCAGTTTTCTATAAGCTTCTGCTCCAGCTGATTTTGAATCATATTTTGTTATTGGCATTCCATAACTTGGTGCTTCTGCCAATCTAATATTTCTTGGAATTAATGTTTTATAAATATTTTGATTCAAGTGATTCTTTACATTTTCTACTACCTGCATAGAAAGATTTGTTCTGGAATCATACATTGTAAATACTACACCTTCCATATCTAATTCCGGATTTAATCTTTCTTTTACAAGATTTACAGTATGTATTAATTGACTTAATCCTTCCAAAGCATAATATTCACACTGAATAGGAACTAAAACACTTGTCGCTGTTGTCATGGCATTTACAGTTAACATACTAAGAGAAGGAGGACAATCAATTAAAATATAGTCATACTGCTCTTTTATATAATCTACTTCATTTCTTAAAATGAACTCCTTCTTTTCTACTCCTATTAATTCAATTTCTGCTGCTGCAAGATTAACATTAGATGGAAGTACAGAAACATTTGGAAGTACGTTTTTTATAATGCAATCATTAATAGAACATTCTCCTAAAATTAATTCATAAATTGTATCATCTAAATCATTCTTATCAATTCCGAAACCACTTGTTGTATTTCCCTGTGGATCAATATCAATTACAAGAACTTTCTTGCCAGCTTCTGCTAAAGCAGCTGTAAGATTAATAGCTGTTGTAGTTTTACCTACACCACCTTTTTGATTTGCTATTGCAATTACTCTACCCATTATTAAAACCTTTCTTCTATTCTAATTCATTATTGATTATTATACCATGTGACAAATTCATTTTCCATATTCTTTCTGATTTACTTCAAACTATTTTTTACTATTTTTTTAGTAAATATGCTGATTTTATTTTTATTGATATTGACTGACTAAGTAAAAATCTTCTATCTATAATTATTTTATAGCTTTTACTAAATGTTTCACACATTATTTATTAGTAGGTTTCACATTTTCTTTACAATATCTTGGGTTTTTTTGTTTCACGTGAAACATTATCTTGTGTTAATAATATATAAATATCTATAATGTTTCACGTGAAACATTGACTTAGTCAGTTTAAATACAAGATAGATACATATAGAATTTCTAATACTTTCCGCATAAAAATAAAAAGATACTATTAATTATAATAGTACCTTTTCTAAATCATTCTATATTTTCAACTTATAGGACTCTTACTTGCAGTTCCTGCTTTTCTTGGATATTGCTTAGGAGTCTTCTGAACTTTTTTTATAACAACTAGATTACGATAAATTTCACCTTCATCTAAAGTAAAATCAATTTGTTTATCAAACTTACCTCCAAGAACAAAAATTGCCTTTTTAGCATTTTCTATTTCTTCTGATAATTTTTCAGATTTATAAGAAATAAAACTACCATTGATTTTTACGAATGGTAAACAATATTCAGATAAAGTAGATAAATTAGCAACTGCTCTTGAAACACACAAATCATACTTTTCTCTTAATTTATCCGGTTTAGCAAAATCTTCTGCTCTACCGTGAATTGTATCAATATCTGTTAAACCAAGTTGTTCAATCACTTCATCTAAAAATTTAATTCTCTTATTTAAAGAATCTAATAAAGTAACTTTTAAATTTGGAAAAGCAATCTTTAATGGTAAACCAGGAAATCCTGCTCCAGTTCCTATATCTATTAAAGATAAATCTTGATTCAAATCAACTGATTTAACTAATGACAAACTATCTACAAAATGTTTAATAACAACTTCTTCATATTCAGTAATACCGGTAAGATTCATAAAAGAATTCCACTCTACTAATAATTCATAATATTTCAAAAATTGTTCTATTTGCTTATCTGTTAATTCTATTCCTATATTATTTACTTCATTCAAAAGAAAATTTTTTCTATCCATTCTAATCTCCATTCCGTCACTACTTTTTATTTATAACGGTCTAAATATAACAATAAACTTTCTTCTTACACCTTATTCATATCCATAAATAAACAATAACTACTGATTTAAATTTCTTTTACAAAAAGGACAATACTCTGTCCAACCTCTTAAACCACCAATTACTTTTCCACAATGAGGACATTTTACTTTTAGAAAAGTTATAGCACCTCCAATAATAATAAGACCAAATCCACCTGCAATCTGAATCATTTCTGATTTCGTTGTTATAAAAACAATAAAACCTAATATTATAAAGATATTACCCATCCAAAACCAAAGTTGTAAATTATTATTCTTTTTCATTTTATCTATATATTCCTTTTTAATTCTTAGTAAACAAATCTATTATTTTTGACCTGAATTTCTAAAATGTTCTAAGTATACTAACAACACAGAAATATCAGCTGGAGATACACCGGAAATTCTGGAAGCCTGTCCAACATTAACAGGTCTATATTTAGTTAACTTCTGTCTAGCTTCAATTCTTAAACTTGGAACATCATCATAATTAATACTTTCAGGTATTTTCTTATTTTCCATTTTTTTAAATTGTTCTATCTGACGAAGCTGTCTTGCCATATATCCTTCATACTTAATTTCAATATCAACCTGTTCAATTACATCTTTCGGTAAAGGTTGTCTATCCGGATCAAGTTCCGCTAATATTTCATAAGTAAGTTCAGGACGACATAAAAGCTCAGCTAAATTAGAACCACTTTTTAATGTGGAAGAATTATTTCTAATTAAAAATTCCTGATTTACTTTTGAAGCACCAATAGATACATTCTTAAGTCTATCTACTTCTTTTTTTATTGCATCTTTCTTATACAATAAATATTGATATTCTTCTTCTGTAATAAGTCCGACATTATATCCTTTTTCACGAAGTCTTAAATCAGCATTATCTTGTCTAAGTAACAATCTATACTCCGCTCTGGAAGTCATCATACGATAAGGTTCCAAGTTTTCTTTGATAACTAAATCATCAATTAAAACACCAATATAGGATTCACTACGATCAAGTACTAATTGCTCTTCTCCCTTTACAGAAAGAGCAGCATTAATACCAGCTACTAATCCCTGAGCTGCTGCTTCTTCATATCCGCTACTACCATTAAATTGACCACCACTAAAAAGTCCCTTAATATTTTTAAACTCCAAAGTAGGATATAATTGCATTGCATTAATACAATCATATTCAATAGCATAAGCATTACGAACAATCTTACAATTTTCTAAACCGGGAACTGTTCTATACATAGCAATCTGTACATCCTCCGGCAACGAAGAAGACATTCCGCCAACATAGTATTCATTTGTAGAAAGACCTTCCGGTTCTAAGAAAACCTGATGTCTCGGTTTATCAGAAAATTTAACTACCTTATCTTCTATGGATGGACAATATCTTGGACCTGTACCTTCAATGATTCCGGCATAAATAGGAGAGCGATCCAAATTATTACGAATGATTTCATGAGTTTCTTCATTTGTATAAGTTAACCAACAAGAAATCTGTTCTTTTTGAATAGAATCCGGATCTGTTGAAAAACTAAAAGGTACAACCCTTTCATCACCAAACTGTTCTTCCATTTTACTAAAGTCAATACTTCTTTTATCCATACGGGCAGGAGTACCTGTTTTAAATCTTCTCATTTCCACACCAAGGCGTTTCAAAGAATCAGTAAGATAAGTAGCTGCCTGTAAACCATTTGGTCCTGTATAAGTAATTGCTTCACCACATAAACATCTTGCATTTAAGTAAGTACCAGTGCACAGCACTACCGCTTTACATTCATAAATTGCACCTGTAAAAATCTTTACTGCGGCAATTTCAGAATTTTCACTTTTCTTTTCATAAGGCAATAAATTATTATTCTCATCCAAATGTTCTAAATCTTCTTTGGTTAATAAATCTATTACCTCAGCCTGTTTAATTGTAAGATGATCCTGATTTTCCAGAACCATTCTCATCTGTCTTGTATACTCAGCCTTATCTGCCTGAGCACGAAGAGAA
>CAZSBV010000100.1:0-1649 GCA_964605105.1 uncultured Lachnospiraceae bacterium
GAAGATATGGTCTTATATAAGAGACCATATTGTAAACAGTATGGAGGAAAATTGAAATGGCAGTAAATAGAGTTCCTGTATTAAAAAGATGCAGATCCCTTAACTTAGATCCAGTATATTTAGGATATGACAAAAAATCTAACAGAAGCAATGCAAGAGCAAACAGAAAAATGAGCGAGTATGGTCTTCAGTTAAGAGAAAAACAGAAAGCTAAATTTATCTACGGTGTTCTTGAAAAACCTTTCAGAAACTACTATGAAAAAGCTGATAAAATGATGACAGGTCTTACAGGTGAAAACCTTATGACAATGCTTGAATCCAGACTTGACAGCGTAGTTTTCAGAATGGGATTCGCCAGAACAAGAAGAGAAGCTAGACAGATTGTTGGACATAAACATGTATTAGTAAATGGTAAATGTGTAAACATTCCTTCTTACTTAATCAAAGCTGGTGACGTTATCGAAATCAGAGAAAAATCCAAATCTTTACAGAGATACAAAGACATCACAGAAGTAACAGCAGGACGTTTAGTTCCAGCTTGGATGGATGTTGATCAGGAAAACTTTAAAGGTACTATCAAGAATCTTCCTACAAGAGAAGAAATCGATGTTCCTGTAAATGAAATGCTTATCGTCGAATTATATTCTAAATAAGCTTGAGTGTATTTAATCATGTTCGTAAAGGAGGGTATTTGCAGTGTTTGAGTTTGAAAGACCAAATATCGAGGTTGAAGAAATCTCAGAAGACAAAAAGTATGGCAGATTCGTAGTAGAACCATTGGAAAGAGGCTACGGTATTACATTAGGTAATTCTTTAAGAAGAATTATGCTCTCTTCTTTACCAGGTGCAGCAGTAAGCCAGGTTAAAATTGAAGGTGTATTACATGAATTCAGTTCTATTCCTGGTGTAAAAGAAGATGTTACTGAAATTATTATGAATATCAAGAGTCTTGCTATTAAAAACACAAGTGAGACGAATGAACCTAAGACAGCTTACATCGAATTTGAAGGTGAAGGTGTTGTAAGAGCTTCTGATATTCAGGTTGATTCTGACATCGAAATCATGAATCCGGATTTAGTAATTGCTACTTTAAACGGTGGTAAAGAAAGTAAGTTATATATGGAACTTACAATTACAAAAGGTCGTGGATACATTAGTGCTGACAAAAATAAAGATGATGAACTTCCAATCGGCGTAATTGCTGTGGATTCCATCTACACACCTGTAGAAAGAGTAAATCTGACAGTAGCTAACACACGTGTTGGTCAGGTAACTGACTACGATAAACTTACATTAGATGTATATACCAATGGGACATTAGTTCCGGATGAAGCTGTTAGCTTGGCTGCAAAAGTACTCAGCGAACACTTAAGCCTGTTCATCGATTTATCTGAAAATGCTAAGACTGCAGAAGTTATGGTAGAAAAAGAAGACGATGAAAAAGAAAAAGTTTTGGAAATGAGCATTGATGAATTAGAATTGTCTGTTCGTTCCTACAACTGCTTAAAGAGAGCTGGTATTAATACAGTAGAAGAATTAACAAATAAAACTTCCGAAGATATGATGAAGGTTCGTAACTTAGGACGTAAATCTTTAGAAGAAGTTTTAGCTAAATTAAAAGAATTAGGACTTCAGTTAACTCCAAGTGA